>JBOGLI010000463.1:0-6026 GCA_050746165.1 Terriglobales bacterium
GCCGTAGAAGATGCCCGCCGCGGCGCGAATCGAGGTTTTGCCATCGCCGAACGGATCCCACGCCAGGCCGATGCGAGGCGAGAAATGGTGCCAGCGCACGGGCACGAGTCCTCGGGAGGACATGCCGGGATCGCCATAGAACAGGATACCGACGGGCGCGGCCGGATTGACCGTGGATTGCACACCGGCTTTGTAAGTCGCGCCGCGATTTTCCGGATCGGTGGGCGGGGTCTGCACGTCCCAACGCAGGCCGAGGTTCAAAGTCAGGCGCGGGAGGATGCGGAAATCGTCCTGTGCGAACAGGGCCGTGTACCAACTGTTGGAGTAGCCAGTAACGGGCGCGTCCTGCGAGACCGCGCTGGGAATTCCGAGTTCAAAGTCGGCGAGCGGGTTGGTCTTTGTGTTCTTGCCCTTGGTGGCGTTGCCGTTAAAGGTAAAGACGCCGTAGTTGTTGAGCAGCGTCTGCTGGATGTCCTTCTCGAGCGAGGCCTCGCCGCCGATCTTGACAGTGTGGCGGCCCTTGCTCCAACTGAAGACGTCACGCAGAGAATAGAAATTCGTTCCGGCGACCGGGCCACCGATCGCATTGGTCAGGGTGAAATAGCTGCTCACGGTGATCTGCGGCAAAGAAGGCGTGCCCTGGATGGCGAAGGCGGAGCCAAGATCGCCGAGCGAAGTAGACGGGACATTCAGGCGGCCACCGAAGTTGCGCGTATAGCTCGCCCAAGCCTGGTTCACCTTGTCGGAGCTGATGACCCACGTATCGCTGAGGTTCAGGTCGTGCTGGCGCCAATTGAACTGCTGCGACGCCCACGGGATGTTGCCGCTGCCGGCGCGGACGGTGTTCGTGCCGCCCGTCTCGAAGTAGCTGCCGGTAAAGCGGTGCGCCTCGTTGATCTGGTGGTCGATCTTGAGGAGGAATTCGTCGGTGTCGTAAGGGCTGGGGACATTCCCTTGCCAATGGTTTCCACTTTCGTTGCTCTTGGGCACCATGGCGAGGATTTTCATCGCAGCGGGATCGAGCCGGTTGGGGCAGATCACGCCGGTGACGCCATTGCAGACGAATGTCTTTCCGGTTGCCGGATCCATCGGGATGGTGGCCGACTGGGAGAAATCGCCGGTGCGTTCCAGGTCGGTGGGGACAACGGCGTTGTTCAGGAATGTGCTGGTGGTTTGGCGAAGGCCGCCGTAAGAGAAAAAGAAAAACGTCTTGTCCTTGCGGATGGGGCCGCCGATGGTCGCGCCGAACTGGTTGCGATGGAGAGGCCCTTTTGCCAATGTCGGATCGGCTGCCCAATCGTAGGCGTTAAAGACAGTGTTGCGGACAAATTCATAAACGGAACCGTGGAACTGGTTGGTGCCCGACTTGGTCAGAACATTGATGACACCGCTGGCGAAGCGTCCATACTCAGCGTTGTAACTGTTGGTCTGGACACGGAACTCCTGGATGGCGTCAGGATTGGGCAGGATGTTGCCGGTGTTGCGCAGGCCGGTCATGTTGACGCCGCCATCGAGGTAGTAGTTCACCGAGCCGGCGCCCCCGTCGACGCCACCATTAATCAGGGTGCGCTGTTCCGGATAGCCAAGCACCAGGCTGCTGGTGCCGCTGCTGGCGGTGGCCACGCCGTTGTTGTTCGACTGGACGCCGGGAACGAGGTCCAGCAGCGTATAGGCATTGCGGTCAACCAGGGGCAACTGCGTGATCTCCATCGAGAGCACGGTACGGCCGATGGTGCTGGAGGCAGTATCGACCAGGGGCGGTGCCTCGTTGACCGAAACGACTTCGGACGCGCCTCCCACTTCGAGCTTCGCGTCCACACGCGCATTCTCATTGACGGTAAGCGAAATTCCCTTCTGCAGGTAGGAGCGAAAACCTGCGAAGGAGATTTCGAGCTTGTAGTTGCCGACGGGAAGGAAGTCGAGGCGGTAAGTGCCCTCGGCGTCCGTTTTCACGGTCCGCGAAAAATTCGTATCGGTATTGGTGGCGGTGACCTGGGCGCCGGCGATGGAAGCGCCGGTATTATCGGTGACCGTTCCCAGCAAGGTCGTGGTGGTGATCTGAGCATGCGTGAGCATGGCCGCGCACACGATCAGGGCAAGCAAAAGCAAACTTCTGCAGCGCATATTGTGTCCCCCACATGTACCGCAATGCGGTACAGCGTTGCGTTTTGAAATTAATCCCAAAAAAAGAGCCCGGGCCCGGAGCGAGGCGGACGGTTATCCTGCGGCGCTCACTTTTGCTTTGCGGGCCAATTCATCGAAACCCCATTCGCGAGAGAGTTCGCGAGACCCCCGGCACACCGATTGTGCGAAAGCGGGAATTTTTTGCGGTGGAATTCGGAAGGACGGTCCGGAGACGCTCATGGCGGCAGCCGGGCGGCCGCTATGATCACGCACAGCGGCGGCGATGCAACGGACGCCGTCCTCGTGCTCCTCGTCGTCGATGGCGTAGCCACAGGCGCGTATCTTGGCGAGATCGGCCTTCAATTCGGCCAGCGTAGTGATGGTCTTGCCGGTGAAGCGGCGCAGACCGTGACGTTGGACGATGGTCTCGACTTCGGCGTCGGTCAGCCAGGCCATGATTGCCTTGCCGACGGCAGTGCAGTGAGCCGGATTGCGCAGCCCGATGCGCGACGACAGCCGGACCGTGCGCGTCGGCTCGATCTTATCGAGGTAAAGCATCTCGCCTGCGTCCATGACGCACAGGTGGACGGTTTCACCGGTCTCGTTGACCAGAGATTCGAGATACTTGCGGGCGCTGTCGCGCACGTTGAACTGCGCGATGGCGGCGCTGCCGAGTTCGAACAACCGGAGTCCGAGGCGGTACTTGCCGCTAGCGGGATCGCGCTCGATGAGGCGATGCCGCTCCAGGTTCATCACGATGCGGTGGGTCGTGCTCTTGTGCACGTGGATCAGGGTGGCGAGTTCCGACAAGCCGAGACCATCGCGGGCATCGGCGAGCGCATTGAGAATGGCGAACGCGCGGTCGAGCACTTGCACGCGATACACGGACGGGATCCCGGCTTTCTTTTGCACGGCGGCCAGAGTGCCCGAGCCGAGATGAGCTGTCAATAGATTTTCGATACGGCGTACCGTATTGCGGTATAGCAAATGTAAAAGTTGGAGACGTGGAGCGGCGCGTACGAGCAGGATCAGTTCGCGCTGCGGCGCACGAGGGCGCCGCGGCCCCACGAGAATTTTTCTGCAGCCAGTGCAGACGGCGCTGGGATTGCGCTTGCTCTTCCCACGTTAATCGGACGTTCACCGCGTCTTGCGTTCGACGAGCGAGATCATCTGGTTGATGACGTCCTTGTTGTCCGGCATAGGAGCGGGACGATACGCCGCAAGATCGGGCGAGGCGTCGTTGCCGCGGAAGACGTGATAATCGAGGGCGCCACAGCGCGGGCAGTCCACGAAAGGCTGATGGCCGAGCGGCATGATGGCGCCACACGCGACACACTGCATCCGGATTTTTCCCTGTCCGGTCAAGCGCACCTCGGCCCTGCGGTTCGTCACGGCGACCTCGCTTTACCATCATAAGCTGGCCGTTGGCCGCACACGATGCACCAAAGTACGTACAAACAAACCAAAGTAACCACACCACGGTGGTGCCCAGGAGAAGTCGCCCCTTTGCTGTACGTGCGGGCAGCCGCCCCTGACCGCGACAGTGTGATGTGCGTCACTGCGGCGAGTGACCTCGCCATAGTCCTATGGCGTGACCGGATGTCCCGTATCCATGCCCGAACGCGAGCAGAAAATCGGATGGTTCTGGGCCACGCTGGTGCTGTCTAGCATCAGCATCGTCGCCGTGGTGTTTGCGTTTTGGGAACTGGTCGAGAACCACTACTTCCGCGACCTGAATTACGTCAGCCTGCACTACCTGTATATCAGCCGCGGCATTGCGTCTTCGCTGCTGCTGGCCGCCTGGGCGGCGTGGTTCGTACTGCGACAGAGGCGCGGCGCCGAGGCGGAGCTGCGGCGGTCGCATGCGCGTTATCGCGGACTGCTGGAATCGTCGCCGGGCGCGGTGGTGTTATTCGATCGCAACCTCAGGGTCGCCGAGTGGAATGCGGCGGCGGAGCGGCTGTACGGACTGCGCCGCGGCGAAGTGGTTGGACAGAGATTTTCGACCGTACCACCGGAGAGACTCGCAGAACTCGAACAACTGATGGCGCGGGTCGATGCCGGCGAGACGGTGCTCGGTATCGAGACGCGACGCTGCGACCGTTTCGGCGCCTCGATCGATGTCGATCTTAGCCTGCAGCCGTACAGCGAGGGCATTCACCGGTTCTATCTGGAAGTGACGTCCGACATTTCCGAGCGCGTGCGCATGCGCGAGATGCTCCTGGAAGTCGAGAAGCTCACCAGCATGGGCAAAATGGCGGCCGGGACCGCACATCACCTGAACACTCCGATGGCGTCGTTGCTCCTGCGCGTTCAGATGATGCGCGATCGCGCCCCGGACAATGATTTCGCCAGGGACCTGGAACAACTGGAAAAGACGATCGGCTTTTGCCAGCAGTTCATCCGACGCCTGCTGGATTTCTCGCGCCGTCCAGCGCTGCAAAAGGAAGAGCAATCGATCCGGCCACTCATTGAGGCCGTGGTCGGATTCATGAGCCCCTCGTTCGCCGCGAAGCAGGCCCGCCTGACAACCGAGCTGGACACGTGCGATCGCAGGGTTTTGGCGGACAGCAACCAGATCGAGACGCTGCTCATTATCCTGCTCAGCAATGCACTCGACGCGCTTCCGGACCGGGGCAGCGTAAAGATCAGAAGCGTCTCCGAAAACGGGCGAGTGCGGATCGAACTGGCAGACGACGGTTGCGGCATCAGCGACACGGACCGCGAGCGTGTATTCGAGCCGTTCTTCACTACGAAGCCACCCGGAAAAGGGACGGGGCTTGGACTGGCGATCGCGCGCAATATTGTCCACGAGCACGGCGGATTCCTTGGCCTGCAAAGCAAACGAGGCGAAGGAACGACGGCGGTCATTGAACTGCCGGTCGCCGCGGCGAACCACGTGGAGGTCGCGCCATGAGCTTTGAGATTCTGATCGTCGACGATGATCTCGGACTGGCGGCAACGCTGCGCGACCTGCTGTCGGAGGAGGGACACACCGTCGCGATCGCCGACGATGCGGACGAGGCCGAGCGGTTGCTGAAGGAGAACCATTCCGCCGCGCTCGCCTTGCTCGACCTGGTCATGCCCGGATGTGATGGGCTGGCGCTGATGGAGCGCTTGCACGCCTGCTATCCCGAACTGCCGGTGCTGATCATGACGGGATTCGGCACGATTGAGACCGCCGTCGAGGCAATCAAACGCGGTGCTGAGGATTATTTAACGAAGCCGTTCGATCGGGAGGCCGTGCGCAAAAAAGTGGGCCGTCTCATGGAACTGCACCGGCTGCGCACGCGAGTCGCGCAGCTCGAGGAGAACCTGCAGCACGCCAGCGATCCCTTTGCGCCAATCGTTTACGTATCGCCACAGATGCAGCGCGTCGTGGAACGCGCGCGAACCTGCGCGCAGAGCAACGCGCCGGTGCTGATCGTCGGCGAGACAGGCACGGGCAAAGAGATGCTGGCGCGTGCGATTCACGGCGCGAGCAGAAGGGCGTCGGAGCCGTTCGTCCCGCTGAATTGCGGCGCCATTCCGCGCGAGCTCGTGGAAAGCGAGTTGTTCGGCCACCGGCGCGGGGCCTTCACCGGGGCCCACGCGGATGCACTGGGGATATTCGCCGGCGCAGGACGAGGAACCGTGTTTCTCGACGAAATTGGCGAGATGCCCAAAGAGGCGCAAGTGAAGCTCCTGCGCGTGTTGCAGGAAGGCGAGATACGGCCGCTGGGCAGCGCGCGGCCGCAGAAGGTGGACGTGCGGATCATCGCCGCCACGAACCGGCCACTGCCGCAGTTGCGCGCGGAATTCCTGCGCGAGGACCTGTACTTCCGGCTGGCAACAATTATTGTCGAGGTGCCGCCCCTGCGCGGCCGCCCCGAAGACATCCTCGTACTCAGCCAACACTTCGC
>JBOGLI010000464.1:0-5738 GCA_050746165.1 Terriglobales bacterium
GTTGAAAATAAAGCCGACCGGAAAAATTGAGTTCAACTTCGCCGCAGGCGCGGCAAATCCATTCGCACGCGATCTCAAGTTCTTTCCGAATCCCCAAAATTACGCCTCGACGCCGCTCGCGCGTAACCAGACAGTTCTCATCAACTCCATCTTCCGCCCGCGTTCGAACTTGCTTTTGGGACTGGAATATCGCAAATTGCGTACTTACCGTTTGTCCGGAAACAAGAACGAAGCGGACCACGTAAATCTTTCCATCGGGGTGTCATTCTGAAGGGGCCGATGCGGATGTTGGTTGTTTCCGCCGCGCTGGGAATGTTGGCAGGCGCGGCGTGTGCACAGGATGCCTTCACGGCCAAGGTCACGATTGACTCGCCTACGGCCCATCGCGTTGCCGACAATGCGAACGTGGTTGTTTGGCTGACGCCTCTGTCGGGCGATCCGGCGCCAGTCGTGCCGAAACACGCGACGCTTGCGCAACACAACAAGCAATTTGAACCGCACATGGTCGTGATCCCGGTTGGTTCGACCATCGATTTCCCCAACAAGGACCCGTTTTTTCACAACGTTTTTTCGTTGTACAAGGGGAAACGGTTCGACCTCGGGCTCTATGAGGCGGGCAAATCGCGCACTGTACACTTCGACCAATCTGGCGTCTCGTTCATCTTCTGCAACATACATCCGGAAATGAGCGCCGTGGTGGTCGCCCTGCCGACTCCGTATTACGGAATCAGCAATGCGGCCGGCGAGATTTCGATTCCCGACGTGCCGCCCGGGCGCTATCGCATGCAAACCTGGTACGAGCGCTCCAGCAGTGATGCCCTCGCCGGCGACGCGCGCGACATTACCATTCCGGCCGAGTCTGCCATCGTGTTGCACGTTCGGCAGACCGTGGAGGGTGCGGTCGCCCATAAAAACAAATACGGCAAGGACTACGACAAGTCGAACGAGCCATATCACCAGTGAGCGCTTGCCCTGCCGAGCTATTGCGCTGCAATGGATTCGACGTCGATCTCGTTCTTCTTTAGCGTGCCGGTTACCTTCACCCTCTGGCCCCCGTATTTCTTCGGGAGCTTCTGGTCGGACAATCGATAGATCTTCTTGTTGGCGGCGTCGAAGAGCACGTACTTCGCCCCTTGATGCTCAACGCAAGCAATGGTGCACTCGGCCGCAGTGTTGCCCATATCCTTGCTCATCCTCATCGCCTCTTCGTGCGAGCCGGCCCGTGCGCAAATGCTGTCGGTAATAACGCCGGTGTAGACACCGGACTGAGCGCGTGCCAATTCGACTGTACAGAGCATTACCACCAGACAAAACAATACCGTTCGACGCATTCATTCCCCCGATACTTAATTTGATAGAGCGCACTCGTCCGGCGAGGTTACTTTTCCGGATTTAGGAGATAGCGGACCAGCGCCTTCAATTGCTGATCGCTCAGGTAATTGAACGATGGCATGAGGGTGCCCGGAGTGACTGCCGCGGGATTCCGGAAATGGCGAATCAGCCAGTCATCACTCCGGCCGCGCGCCCACTCGTCGGAAAGATTCGGGCCGATCTTTGCGCCGACCCCATTGATAGTGTGACAGTCCTGGCATCCCTCGTCGTCGATCGTTTGTATTGCGAGGGCCCGCAGTTCTGCATCGGAATCTCCGGTCGGCACACTATGTCTATGGGACGGCGGGTCCTGTTTCGACAAGCGCCGGATGTAAGCGACGAGATCCCAGGTCTGCTGGTCATTCAGCACCGATCGCCAGGCAGGCATGCCGGTCATTCGAATGCCGTTCTGAATCGTCCAGTACAGATCACGATCGCTCCAGTGACGCATGGCGCTGGAGGTCAGATCCGGCGCGGGCGGATAGAAGCTTTTGGAAAGGGAAGCATCGGCCTTGCCGGTGCCGCCATGACAGATGCTGCAGCGTTCCCGGTAAAGTGTGCGACCTTCCACGAGAGAGGCGGTCGAGATCGTGGGGGGCGGCTGGATGGAACGCGCATGCAGTGGAATCAGCAGCCGTCGCAGATAGACTGTTGCGAATGCTTCCGCGCTCGAGGGGCTGCGATCCGCCGGCCCCGTCATTGCATACGCGAAACCGGCAGCAGCCGCGGCCAAGAAGAGTGAAGATCCGAATAGCGCGCAGCGGGATCTCCACAATTTGCCAGTGAAAAGATTGCCCGGAGACATCTCCCTGTAGAGTTGGGGTATGCGCGCGCGTTACACGACTGGAACGCTGGTACGCAGATGGATTTGTCGCCTAGGCGGGCCGCGGCCAGGTGCGCTTCGCAATGAGGTAACGCAAAGTTTCTTTTAAGTGGAAGCGAATCCGGCGGCAAACGAACCGCAGCTGAATTCCTTCGGCGCGGACTTTGCTCGAAAGCGCAGAGCTTGCTTCGGTATGCACCACACGCCCCGGTTTCCTGATCGGGTACAGCGCCGAGGATTCGAGCCGCCGCCACTCCTGCGCGCTGACGAGTTCCCGCGACAGAAGCAAATGTAGCTTCGATCCTGGAAAATCGATTGCCGCGAATCGCGACCCGTATCTGTCGATCCAGCGCACCGCACCCGCGGGAATCGCACCGCGTATCCAGGATAAGCCCGGCGGCAATTCGCGTTGCCACACGACCGAGGCGAGCAGTACGCCGACGGCGGAGGCGGCGATGCAGGCCGGATCTTCCGTCACCAGTTGTTGCACCCGCTGCCAAAGTTCAGCATCGTCGCGGTTGCTCTGCATAAAGTGGTCGAGTTCCTTTAGCCATCCCAGCCGGGCCCAGCCGGAAAGAGCGTGCCTCCCCGCATGGGCGGCGTGGGTAAGGAAAGAATCCGCGGGCGAAAGTACCGGCACATCGTAGTTGTCAATGCGAAGGATGCGGCCGCGAGTGAGGCAATCATCCAGGATGATTCCGGGTGTCACGCGCGACGGATTGTCGCGGCCGAAGTGGAGTTCTACCTTGCGGTGCGGCTTGGGCAGGTACACCTGCTCGACCGAGTAATGATTCCCGGGAAGATTCTCGTACCTCGCTTCGACTTCGGTTACTCCTGTTTGCCTAAATCCGGCGGCACGAAGGCATGCGTCAAACGCATCCACGTGCTCCACCGGTATGATGAAATCGAAATCCATCTGCGGCCGAAGACGGATGTCGGGGCAGAACTCCGGCGCCAGGGCGAAGCCCTTCCAGGCGGCGAATGGCATGCCCAGTTCCGCGAACCGGCGTGTCAACGCGACGAAATCGCCGCGCAGTTCGGCGGTGCGCCGCACGCTGCCCTCGTCGAGTGCAGCCAATCGCTGGCCGACACGTATCGGCAGCACATCTTCAGCGCCAAGCTCCACCAGCGAGTCCCATAGATAAAGCGCTAACCCGCTGGTGACCAGCCAGTGAAACGATGAGCGCCACTGCCGCTGCGAAAATCGCGCCAGTGCATTCGCGTGAACGTTGGAAGTCTCCCCAATGAACCTGACGACACTGGTTGCGAGTTGATCATTCATGCGCGGATACCTGCCACGGTGAGCGACCGCGCGCACAACCGCTCCAGCGCGCGACGGAATATTCCATTGCGTGTTGCCGTAGGACCCAGGAACGCCGCCGCCTCGCCCCTGTCTGAGTTGAACGCGATGAACCCATCGCGCCCGAAGGAGGTATATCCCAGCGAACGATGACAGTAGCCGAACTTCAGACGGCGGCACGGCCATAGCGGCTCGGCGATGGCGGCGATCGAAAAAGTAGCGATGCGCTTCTTTGCCGTTTGAAATTGGCGTGCCACCGCTTGCGCGTCGGTCATGATTTCGACCGCCGCGTCGGAGAGCATCACCGTATTTCGTATTGGCGTGCCTACACTCCGGCGTAAAAGGTCTTCGGCGCGAGGCGCGCTTGTCTCACTGCATGGTAATGGAGGGCCGGCAGCAAATTCTCCATGGCAAATGCGCAGCAACTGCGTCGCAATCTCCTCCGGAGCGCCATCCGTCGTAACCACGTAGCAGGTGCACGACGCTAGTCGGTCCAGCAACGCCAACTGCTCATCGCGATGAAAGGAGAGACAATCCGGCACACAGTCGAGCGATTCCGAAAACCAATTGCGTAGGTCTTCTCGTGTTGCGCGCCGCACGTTCAACTCCGAACCGGGCACGCGGTCATAAAGAATGACGATGTTGGGAACCGCTTTATACGCGCGTCTCGCACCGAACCATGCCGCCGGGTCGACTTCGAACGACATTTCGCCGTTCTCCGCCCGCGTGACCGGCCGATCGGTGAGTTCGGGGAAAAATGTCGTCGCATCCGGCAGCAATTTCAGCCCGACCGGAAGTGAATACAGGCGCAGTCCGCGATCTCCGGTCAGGTAGGCCCAATCGTCGGAGATATATGTCAGGCCTCGCTTGGCGTACGTGGCGGCGAGAGTAGATTTGCCCGCGCCCGACCTTGCTCCGATGATGACGGTGGCCCCCTCATGCTGGAAGCACGCGGCGTGCAATGGCACCACGCCGAGAACCGGTGACATGACTCCCATCGCGAAGGGAAACACGGTGGTGCGCCAGTAATCGGCGTTGGCTGCGATTGCTTCCGACACCAGCCCGACAGCCGCGCGGTTCGCATAGTCGAAAACAATCGCGCTACCGCCGCCTAGATAGCAGAACGCCAGGTGGTCCCGCCCCCGGCAGATCGGCGATCGTAACGTCTCGTTTTCCATCCGCGCTGAAACCCGGATGTCCAGCCGCAGGCCGGCGGGCAGATCCTGGGTTGTGGGTCCATCTGGGAATGCCAGGCGGGCAGCATTGAGAATCGCCGGCGAGTTCGTGCTCACTTCCCAACGGCGGCCGGCGACGGAAAAATCAGCGCTAGATTTCTCTTGGGAACGCATCGCCGACACTGAGAGCGATTGCAGCTCATGGTTACGAAATCACCCGTCCGGTGTAACGCGAGGTGGCTCTCTGACTCTGGTGGCTAACGCAAAGAAGCTCGGCCGAGCCAGATTGCGGGGAACCCATGGCAGACATACTGCTGACTCATTCTTATCACCTCTATTACGACCGCAAGCAGTTGCGGAAGATGCAGCCGTATGCGCCTCTCGGCACGCTTTATGCAGCGGCCTTATTACGGCAGCACGGATACACCGTGGCAGTGTTCGACACCATGCTGCAGGACCCGGCGTCCGGTTTCCCAGAGGCTCTCAAACGACATCAGCCGCGGGTGGTGGCAGTCTATGAAGACAATTTCAACTTTCTTTCCAAGATGTGCCTGACGCGGATGCGCGAAGTCGCATTCGCCATGGCGCAGCAGGCGCGCGCGGCTGGCGCCGTTCCCATCGTGAACGGCTCGGATGCCAGCGACCATGCCGCGGATTACCTTGGCGCCGGATTCGAGGCTGTTCTGCTGGGCGAGGCGGAATGGACGCTCTTGGACACGGCCAATGCGCTTTCGCGCGCCACTGCCGATCTCGAATCCATTTCCGGACTCGCTTTTCTTGCCGACGCCGGCAGGTTGCGGCGCTCCGCGCCGCGGCCGATCATGCGCGACGTCGACGTCCTGCCGCTCCCGGCACGAGACCTGATCGACATGGACGCCTACGCCGCAGCGTGGCGGCAGACGCATGGCCGCTTCTCCGCGAACCTGGTCGCCAGCCGGGGATGTCCGTTCCGGTGCAATTGGTGCGCCAAGCCGATTTACGGCAATAACTATCACGCGCGCTCGCCGGAGAGCGTTGCCGAAGAAATGCGTCGGTTGAAATATCAATTTGGCGCCGAGCACTTATGGTT
>JBOGLI010000465.1:0-2820 GCA_050746165.1 Terriglobales bacterium
GCGTGTGGTATGCGCCCGGACCGGGCGGGTTCATCGTCACGCGGCCGCCCTTCGGGCTGTTCGTGAACGTGTTGCCTCCTTTCTACACGACCGTATGGTTCGCAGGCGCGCCGTATTACTACGCGGATGACGTCTACTACCAGTGGCGGCCCGACATGAACGGCTACGTCGTCGCCGCGCCTCCTCCGGACGCCGACCAGCCGGGCGCCGCGCCCGCGCCCGCGGCCGCACCGGCGGGCGAGGATTTCTACGTCTATCCGCGCAATGGCCAGACCGCTGACCAGGAGGCTGCGGACCGCTACGAGTGTCATACGTGGTCGAAGAGCCAGACCGGCTTCGATCCAACGCAGTCCGGCGGAGGCGTGCCTCCGGATCAGCTCGCCAACGGCCGTCAGCAGTACCAGCGCGCGATCACCGCCTGCCTCGAAGCGCGCGGCTACAGCGTCAAGTAGCGCGCGATACCGCGTGCGCGGATCGGGGGCAGTACCTATCCTGGCCCGCAGCGACCGTGTGCCGCAGGGCAGGATCGCGCGGGCGCGGGGAATGCGGCGTGATCTCGGGCCGTGAGACATTCAAAAATGTGACCACCTTTGCTAACTTCTGGAATCCTAGCCTGTGAGCTTCCGGATTGGATACCATTGGATCGATCCTGAGGGTACTCAGTCGCCGCTGATAAGAAGCTAGCGCGGAACAAATAAAGTGCTGCTCGAGTGGTTCAACGTGCGCGAGATCTGCGCGGTCGGCAATGCGCTGGCCGACCAGTTCGCGCCCCAATCGGCCTCGGGCCGGGACGCGCGATCAAACGCGAATACGGCAGCGCGGGTACGGCGAACGGCGTTACCGGAGCTCCTGCGCCGCGCCGAGCGCGAGACTCGCATTCTGCGACTCAATATCTACAAAAGAGCAAAGCTCGCCAATGTCTTCAAGTGGAGGCTGCTCGAAAACGGCGTTGAAAGGGAGCTGGCGGAAGAAGTAACGCGCGCCCTTGTGGTGCATCTGTCCCAGAGTCAGACGCGCCCATCTATTGTGTCAGTGCCGACCGGTGCGGTGTCATCGAAGCGGACCAACGCCGGCAAGGTGCAGGATCTTCTCGACCAGGGCGATCAATGCTCGGCCCGGGGCGCCTATGTCGAGTCGATCCCTTTTTACGAGGAACTGGTCCGACTCAAACCTCATCACGCGCACGCATATAACAGTCTCGGCGCGGCGTATTCCAGGCTGGGACAGTACCGGGAAGCCGAGGTTTGCTTTCGACGCGCGATTGCGATCAAGCCGCGCCTCTTCGAAGCGCACAGCAATCTTGGGGCGCTGCAACAGTGGAAGGGTCACTTGAGCCAGTCCGAAACCTCGCTGCGACGTGCCCTCAAATCGAGACCGGGTGACGTGAATGCCCAGACTTATCTCGGCTGGACCCTCCTTCTACAGGGCCGCTTGGACGATGCGACAGGCTATTTCGAAAGGGTGTTGAAAGTGTCTCCCCGTTATGCCGAGGCATTGCTCGGCATGGGCCAGATCGCGGCGATGGAGGGCCGGTTCGACGAAGGCGCGTCTTTTTACAACCGCGCGCTGGCGGTCAATCCCAAAATGTCAGCAGCGGTTTGGGGGGTGGTCGGGCTACGAAGAATGGGCCCCTCGGACGCGCGCTGGTTGGAGCGGGCAGAGGAAATCGCCAATAACGAGATTGCGCCCGTCGAGGAGGCGAACGCGCGCTTTGCAATGGGAAAGTATTGCGACGATGTCGGAGACTTCCAGCGGGCCTTCAAGAGCTACCAACGCGCCAATGTGCTCTTGAAGACTCTAGCCGATGACTACGACCGGGCCGCGCGCGCGCGATTCGTTGACGACATGGTCCGCGTGTATACGCCGGCAGTGTTTTCCAAAGCCGCTGGCGCCGCGTCTGATTCGGCGAGACCGGTCTTCGTTGTGGGCATGCCACGGTCGGGCACCTCCCTCGCCGAGCAAATCATCGCCTCACTTCCGGCTGCGAAGGGCGCGGGAGAATTGGGATACTGGAACAACGCATTGCGGCGCTATGAATCCGATATCCGGCAAGGGGTTCTCACAGAACCCTCGAGAAAGAAGCTCGCGGCCGAGTACCTGCGCCTGTTGGCGAGCCGATCCGCCGATGCGCTGCGTGTGGTCGATAAGACGCCCGTCAATGCGGACTACCTCGGGATGATTCACTCGGTGTTCCCGAACGCCAAGATCATCTATCTGCGACGCGATCCGAAGGATACCTGCCTGTCCTGCTATTTTCAGCGCTTTTCTCCCGCGCTCAACTACACGATGGACCTGTCGGATCTGGCGCACTACTACCGCGAGCACGAGCGTCTGATGGCGCATTGGTTCACCGTGCTCCCGTCGGGAACGATCCTGGAGGTTCCGTACGAGGAGCTCGTCGTGGATCAGGAGGCGTGGACGCGCCGAATGCTCGATTTCATCGGTCTCGAGTGGGACCCGAGATGTCTGGATTTCCAGAATACGAGCCGCCCGGTTTCCAGCGCCAGCTTCTGGCAGGTGCGGCAGAAAATATACAACCAATCCGTGGGGCGCTGGCGCAACTACCAGAAATGGATCGGGCCGTTGCGGGAACTAGGTGCCTGAGACTTCATAGACTCGCCGGGTGACTTTTCAGGCACTCGCGGTCCAAACAGCGCCGGGAACACGGGCTCCTAGCCTCCGGCACCGGTTTCCGCGACAATCTCTTGCTTTTCGCCACCCGGAAGATCGCGGATGAACCTGCACGAGTATCAGTCGAAGAAAATTCTCGCCAGTTATGGTGTGCCCGTGCCCGATGGCCGGGTCGCCGCGAGCGCCGAT
>JBOGLI010000466.1:0-2714 GCA_050746165.1 Terriglobales bacterium
CGGCTTCCACCGCGTAATTGCATTTGCGCACCGGCGAGTGCACCGAATCAATAGGAATGAATCCGATGCCCAGGTCTTCCTCGAAGTTCTTGTCCGCGGAAACGTAGCCGCGGCCGCGCTTCAACCGCATTTCCATCTCGAGCTTGCCGCCCTCGCTGACCGTGGCGATCTACACGTTCTTGTCGAGGACTTCGACGTCGGCGTCGGCCTCGATCATGCCCGAGGTGATCTCGCCTGGCTTGTCGCCGCGGAGGTAGATGGCCTTCGGACCTTCACCATTGAGCTTGAACGGGACCTGCTTCAGGTTGAGGATGATGTCGGTCGCGTCCTCGACGACGCCGGGTAGCGACTGGAACTCGTGAAGCACGCCTTCGATCTTGACGGCCGTAACGGCGGCGCCTTCGATCGAGCTCAGCAGGACGCGGCGAAGCGCGTTGCCGATGGTAGTGCCGAAGCCGCGCTCAAAGGGCTGTGCCCAGAAGCGGCCGTACTTGTCGTTGAGGGTTTCGGTATCGGTGGCGAGACGCTTGGGCTTTTGAAAGCCTTTCCAAAGCATTTGTTCTTCTCCTCGGCCAATCTGCTCGATCGCAACTTCCCCACCGGCCCAGCGGGGTCAGGCGCTGCGAAAGGCTGTTCTGGCGCGATTGGATGGGCCAAAAAAGTCTTCAGTCGTCAGTCGTCGGTCGTCAGCCCTGAGACTGAAGACCGACGACTGAAGACTACTACTTGCTGTACAACTCGACGATCAACTGTTCGTTGACCGGCAAATTGATGTCTTCGCGCTTCGGCAGGGCGGTAATGCGTCCGCTGAAGTTCTCGCGATTGATCTCGAGCCAGTTGGGCGCAGGCTGATGCGATGAATATTCGATCGCTCCCTCGATGACGGGCAGCTTGCGAGCCGCTTCGCGCACCGCGATCTCGTCGCCGACCTTCACCTGGAACGAGGGAATATCGACCTTGCGGCCGTTGACGGCGATGTGCCCGTGACGAACCACCTGGCGCGCCTGGCGACGGGAAATGCCGAAGCCGAGGCGGAAGACAACGTTGTCGAGGCGGCGTTCCAACTGCTGCAACAGCAGTTCGCCGGTGACGCCGGTCTTGGCCGACGCTTTCTCGTAATAGTTGCGGAACTGTCCCTCGTTGGTGAAGTAAATGCGCTTGGCCTTCTGCTTCTCGCGGAGCTGAAGTCCGTAGCCGACGATCTTCGCCTTGCGGTCCTTGCCGTGCTGGCCGGGAGCGAAGTTGCGATCTTCGATCGGGCACTTATCGCTGAAGCACTTGGGACCTTTGAGGAACAACTTCATGCCTTCGCGACGGCAAAGGCGGCAGACTGCACCTGTGTATCGAGCCAATTTTCTTCTCCTCGTTAGCTATCTTCGATCGGTTTACACGCTGGCGGGCGCTTCTTCCCGATCAGAACGATTTGTAATTGGTAATTTGTAATTGGTAATTGTTCTTGTTCAGGAGTTCGCATGACCTGGCGAACGCTCGACCAAATTACAAATTACCAATGTCAAATTACAAATATTCAGACCCTGCGGCGCTTCGGCGGACGGCAGCCGTTATGCGCAACCGGCGTGACGTCCTTGATCAGGCGCACATCCATGCCGGCGGCGGCGAGGGCGCGGATGGCCGACTCGCGACCGGAGCCGGGGCCGGAGACGCGGACTTCCAGCGTGCGCACGCCGTGATCGCGCGCCTGGTTGGCGGCGTTCATGGCGGCCTGCTGGGCGGCGAAGGGCGTGCCCTTACGCGATCCGCGGAAACCGAGCGACCCGCTGCTCTTCCAGGAGAGCACATTGCCCTGCTGGTCGGAGATGGTCACGATGGTGTTGTTGAACGACGCCTGGATATGGGCGATGCCCACCGGGACGTTCTTCTTCTCGCGCTTTTTGAACTGCTTGCGCTTGCCTTTTTTCGGTCCGCCTTCGGCGGCGGCTGCTGCTGGTTTAGCCATGTGTCTTCCCAGTAGTTAGAAGTTGGGAGTTAGGAGTTAGCGCAGTCAGGAGATGTCGAACTCCCAACTACTAACTCCTAACTACTATGTTTTTGTCGCTGCCTTCTTCTTGTTGGCGACGGTGCCCTTGCGCGGTCCCTTGCGAGTGCGCGCGTTGGTATGGGTGCGCTGGCCGCGGACCGGCAGGTTGCGGCGGTGGCGCAGGCCGCGGTACGAGCCGATTTCGATCAGCCGCTTGATGTGCATCGTGACATCCTTGCGGAGATCGCCCTCGACGCTGCCTTCGCCTTCGATGACCTGGCGGATGCGGTTGACCTCGTCTTCATTGAGGTCGGCAACCTGCTTCTCGCCGTCGACGTTGGCGGCAGCCACGATCTTGGCGGCGCGCGGGTGGCCGATGCCGTAAATGTAGGTCAGCGCGATGCGTGTGTGCTTGTTGCGCGGAAGATCCACGCCTGCAATACGAGCCATTGATTCCCTCTCGAACCGATTTCAAATTGAGGAATTTCAAATTGCGGAATTGAAACTCACCCAATTCCGCAATTACCCATTCCGCAATTCCGCAATTATCCTTGCCGCTGCTTATGTTTAGTGTTTTCGCAGATCACGCGCACGACTCCCTTGCGCCGGATGACCTTGCACTTATCGCAAATTTTCTTTACCGATGCTCTGACCTTCATAAATTCAGTTCCAATTCTGCGAAGAGATCCTTCGCTTCGCTCAGGATGACGCTGCAAGGCTCAGACGCCTTGCATAC
>JBOGLI010000467.1:0-11489 GCA_050746165.1 Terriglobales bacterium
CTTGGCATCCATGTGCATGTCGATGTGTTTGATTTCTTTTTCGTCGAACTTGGCTTCAAACGGGCCGCGCCGGGCAACTACCGTAACTTCCTCGGTGACGCGGTTGGGATCGTCCTGGAGCAGCCAGCGGGCGATGTCAACCATGACATTGCCCATGCCGATGATGGCGATCTTCTTGCCGCAGGCGAAATCTTGCGTCGAGTACGGCGGGAGTTGGTTGTAGAAGTAAACGAAATCCTTGGCGGAGAAGACGCCCTTCGCATCCTCGCCCGGCAGGCCGAGCTTCTTGTAGCCCTGGGCGCCGTTGGCGAAGACAACGGCGGCGGGCTTGTAGGCGAGCAGGTCGTCGATGGTGACTTTTTGCTTCGCGCCCACGGACACGCCGCCGAAATAATGAACGTTGGGCAGCGACAGGACCTTGGCGAACTGCTTACGAAGGCCCAGCTTCATCTTGTCTTTTTCCGGGTAAATGCCGTATTCGGCGAGGCCGCCAGGTTTGATGTCGCGATTAAAGATGATGACCCGGTGCCCGGCCAGGGCAATTTTCTGGGCGGCGAACATGCCGGCAGGTCCGGCGCCGACGACGAATACGGTTTTCATGCGCTGTCCTCCAACGTTGACGACGGTTGAGGATAGCCGAGGTATGTACGAATGCCTTGTGACGCCAGTCTCACCTGTATGTGATGCAGTCAGGAAGGCCGGCGCACCATTATAGCGGCGGGAGGTGCAAGCGTAGTGGAATCGCGAAGGCGCCGCTATTTTAGATCGTTACCGGATACGGGTGAGCGCGGAGCCGCGTCCGCCTCCGCAGCCGCGCTACCGGCATTCAGGCGAGCGAGTTGGGCACGCGCAACTACGCAGCCGTGGTCGGCGGCGCGGCGCATCCAGGCCAGCGCCTGCGTACGATCAGCCGGCACGCCGCGGCCGATAAGGAAATAGATTCCCATGTTGTATTGCGCCTCGGGAACTCCATTTTCCGCGGCCTTGCGCATCCACACTACCGCGTCGTCATCGCTCTGGCTGACTCCTTCACCCTCCTCGTAGCGCCGCGCCAGGTTGTTCTGCGCCTGCGGCGAACCGAGTTCCGCGGCTTGGCGCAAGAGCGCGTTCGAGTGTTCGAGGTCCTTCTCGACGCCGCGGCCGTTGTAATAGATGTCGGCGAGCACGAAGAGCGCAGCAGGCATCTTCTTGGCCGCGGGGCGCTCCAGCCAGTGCAGCGCGGCGGCGACGCATGCGTCGACGCCGATGCCATAGGCATACATACGTCCCAGATTCGACTGTGCTGCGATCGAACCTTGCGTGGAGGCGCGTAAATACCACTTAAATGCCTCGCGCAAATCCATGGGCACGCCTTCGCCATGCTCATAGATTGCCCCCATCCAGTTTTGGGCGGCGGCGTTGCCGAAATGCGCGGTACTGAGGAACCAGCGGGCGGCCTCGGCGAAGTCAACCGGCATGCCGATACCTTCGTGGGCGGCGAGCGCAAGTTCATATTGGGCAGCGAGGTCTCCGGACTTGGCCTTTTCCGTGAGACGCTCGATGCGCTTGGGGTTGGCGTTCGATTGCGGCGGCCCACCGGCGAATACAGGGATGGATGCGATGAATACACAAATGATGACGATGAAGCGGTATGCCATAACTGCCTTCCAATTAAGCGAAGCAACCTAAGCCCAGTACGTGCGGTCTAGAGTGCGGTACTGGATCGCTTCCGCGATGTGCTTGCTTTCGATCTGCGGCGTGCCTTCCAGGTCGGCGATGGTGCGGGCGACCTTGAGAATGCGGTCATGCGCGCGGGCGCTGAGACCCTGCTGGTTGATAGCCCGCTCCAGCAGGCGTTCGCAATCCGGCGATAATTCGCAGTGCTTGCGAATCTGCGCAGTGACCATCTGCGCGTTGCAGTAAATCTTCTGTCCGGCAAAGCGCCGGAGCTGCGCCTCGCGGGCGGCGATAACGCGGGCGCGAATTTGCTCGGACCCTTCCGGGCTGGCGCCCCCGCGCAATTCCTTGTAGTTCACGGCGGGGACGTCGATGTGAATGTCGATGCGGTCGAGCAACGGTCCGGAAATTTTCGACACATAGCGCTGGATGATGGGCTGCGTGCAGTGGCACTCGCGCGTACGGTCGTTGAAATACCCGCAGGGCTGCGGGTATCTATTTTACGGCAGCCAATACATTCATTCCGTTGGAGTTTCACGCATGAAACTCAAGAGCCGAGAGCGCTGCCCAATCCATACGACCGCTCCAGGTCCGTACTTCTGCTGTGGACGGGAGCGCCCATCGTGGCGGAACAAGGGACATCAGAAAGAGCCGGTCACTCGCGTAGAGGATCCTCACCATCCACGTGGATACCGCGAACGATGCAGCCGGGATGAACTCCGTCGCCGACTGTTACTCAAGATCAAAGAGCAGAACGGGCATTGCGCACTGCCGGAGTCCGGCGGCTGCGGACAGCCCTTTGATGATTTCCGCGGCATTGAGCTTGACCATATCGAGCCGCGCGGAATGGGCGGCGCGCGTCGGGATGACTCACTCGACAACTTGCAGGCGCTCTGCGCCACGTGCAACCGGAAAAAGGGGAGCCGCCGTTTATGAGCTTCACCACCTCCCATCTCTTCCAGACCCGCGTCCCCATGGTGGACGGGATAAAGCGCAGAGCAGTCTGCAAAGCAGAGATCGATGACGCCGTAGCCGTCGCGCTGCTGGACGGTGAGCTTGTCGTGACGTATCCCAAGGGACTGTGCGAAGAGTGCGTAAAGCAACAGTTGTCCGGGCCGAGGAAGAAACGGTCTCTCTATCTCGCTGTACCAGATTACTTCCGGTGAATTGGCCGAGAAGATGAAAGTGGGAGCGGCAGTCGAATGAGCACGAGGTCGAAGCAAACTAAGACACCAGCTCTTTTCAGCGAACCGCACAGCGATACGCCGCGCCTTGACGCGCTTCGCAATAGTGGCCCGGCGCAAAGGCAGGACCGGCATGGTTTCGCATGGAGTTTCGGCGTCTTTGGGACTCTATTAATTCGCAGCGCGGATTCGGATGGGATGAGAACCCCCTTGGGTGTGGTGTATCGACTTCAGAAGTGTAGAGCAATTCCGGATTCCGGAACAAAATTAACATTCCCGTTCCATAAGTTGCTAAATCGTGCATACTACGCGAATTTCTTTGTCGCCGGATTGATCTATTCCGCCTTACTCTTGTTTTTGAGCGCAATCAGCGCTTGAGAAAGAGGAGGGCGACATGAGGAAAAGAATTTGGACTGTGATCTTAGGAGCGGCTCTGTTGGTGTCAGCCGCGTCTGCCATGGCTGGCGGGATCGTCTATCACGACAATCCGCCGGATTGTCCGCCGTTGATTTGCCCACAGCAACCGCCCAGCCAATAGGGCTGGCGCAAGGCACATTGCCGGGCCTTCCGCCAATCGCAAGGAGGAAGGCCCGTGCACATTGCCGTTGAAATAGCTCTCTACTCCGCGCTCACGGCCAAGCTGTTCATTGCCACTCTTCTGCTCGTTCGCAGGGCCTACGTCGAGATGCCGAGATTCGTGGCCTTCGCGTGGACTCTCGCTGCGGTCGCTATTTTCCTTCGTGCGATTCAGGCGCTCGCTTCAAGCTCAGACTACTTCTTTGTTTATTGGGCGGCGGAGGGACTGCTGTTCTGCGCGATGGCGTTCGCTGTTGTCGACCTGGTCCGCGAAGTTTGCCTGCCCGGGCAAATGATTTCATGGCGCGTGATGCAGATCTACGTCAACGCCGTGATCGCCTCCGTCATTGGCATCTACATCGTCGCCCACTCGGGCGCGCCGACGCGCTTCCCTATCCTTAACGCGCTGATGGCTCTGGAGAAGTCGGCGGCGTGGGCCGCGGCGGCAACCATCGGACTGCTGATGATTTATACCGGGGTGTTCACTATTCATTGGCGCCGCCATGCCTCTCTTACCGCAGCCGGCATCGTCTGCATTGTCGTGCCGGCGATGCTACTGGCCCAGGCGGCGATTTACTTCCCTGGAATACAGAAACAGATGTTTGCGATCTTCTCCTCCGCATTCGACGTATTGGCGTGCGGCATCTGGGCGGCCGCTTACTGGCGGCCGATTGTCGTCACACCGTCGCTGCAGCCCGAGGAAGACGAAGAACGCTTGCTGGCTCTACTGTCCGTTGCTCAGTCTTATCACGAGAATCTGGAGGATGTGGCTAAGTGAAAAATGACAAGGTTTTAAACGTTTCCGTGGAAGAACTACTTCGGGAAATGCATCACGTGTTCATTGACCGGATCACGCCCGAAAGACTCGTGAATGACAATATTGCGAGAATCTGGAAGAACTGCACGCTGGTGGCGCTCCTGGCTCAAGGCATCGCCGATCCACACGGCAAAAGTGCACTCGCCAAACTCAGCGCCAATGTCGTCCGCCTCTCGGCAGACTGCAAAGCCGACCTCGGATTGCTGCTTGATACCCCCTTGCTTTCGCCGTCAAAGGCAATGCGGTACACTAAGCGCGCCGTACGGCATTACACAGACATGCGAGATGCCGCCCGGGCGCTAGGGATTGCGACCGGAACGCATTGGGGCAAGTTTCTCCACCTGATGCTCTGACAGATGAACAACGTCAAATTAAGACAAACGCAACTCGATGTCGCGGCTACGCTGCGGCTAATCGAGGACAAGGTGCGAGCGCTTCGGCAAGACTGCAATCACCTGTTCGACGAGTTCGAGGCTGTCTATCAGCAGATGGCGGAGGATATTCCAGCGCATTTTCGTGAAATCAACGATGCACTTATCGAACTCTCCGCAGCTAAGGCCAGACAGGCTCAGGAGCTTGCTGAGACCGTAGCGGACTCGCCCGCAGAATACGCGAACTTCTCGGATGTATTCCGAGCCGCAACACAAGAACTATTGAAGAATCCCGGCGTGCCCGTCGATATGCACGCACTGGCAGACAAATTAGTGAAGAAGGGAATGCGCACGAAAGCCTCGCGAAGAGCTGGCGAGGAATATAGCGTTGGAGGTCAGGCAACAAAGAAACGGATTTACCTGCGGGTCCTTAAATCCCTCTCAAAGTCAGCCCACAGCCGTTTTTTGGCGCTCACGAAAAAAGGCCAGAAGAACATCCATTTAGGCTTGCTGGGATGGGCCATACCTCCGGGTTACGTGAAAGCCACAAAACCGCCTGACCGTCACAAGGCGAGATTCAAGACAGGCAGCGACACCAATGAATAATCCGCTTACACCTCCGAAGTTGAACGACATGAAGACGGTCGCGGCGCGCCTGAACGTGTCGGTGTACTTGATCAGGCGCCTCGAAAAAGACGGGCGCATTCGCAGCGTCAATATTGGTGCGCGCATATTGATCCCGGAAGATGAGGTGATTCGCATCCTGAACGACGGAGTCGGCAAGCGCCGCTCACGCATGGCAACGGAGGCGGTACGGCTGCAAAAGGACGACGCCAATGCATAATTCGCCAGTTTTGACAACGTTCCTGATGGGTGTAGAGCAGGCCGCGAAGGCGTGCGGCATAGCAAAGTCCAGATGTATCGGCTGATCAAATCGGGAGATGTAGCTTCGGTGAGAATTTGCACTCGTGTCCTCGTCTCGAGTGCCGAGATCGAGCGCATTCAGCGCGAAGGCATCCCGCGTCAATCGATAAGCGTGACGCGATAATCAGCCAACCGCCTATTGACATGCACACGTGTCGCCGGTACTTTTGCCTGCATTCGCGCTAATCGCGCAACCGAATGCAGATAAGCGAGGGTGCAGCCTATGGCGACGGTGAACGTGAGAGACCTTGAAGATGAGGTGCGAGAGCTTTATAGCAGAGCCGATGTCGCGAAATTTATCGGTGTATCGCTCCGCACCGTCGACAACCTTGTCAACGGCGGTCACCTCAAGCCGATTCGCATCCTGGGACGCGTGATGTTCCGACGCGCTGATCTTATGCGCCTCACGCGCAATGGTACCAGCTAAGCTTCGTTTCGCAGCTTGCTAACAAGTGTGCTGAACGAAGCCTCACAAAACCTCACGCCGATGATGACATCGCCATTTTCGCGTGATGGAAGGACGGTCGTCTTCAGTGGCAACGCGCGTACTCTGCGCAGAACGTTGCGGCGTCGGCTTACTGGAAACACGGCAGACGCCACCCGTAGCTGTGCAATCTGACACTCAAGTTCGCTTGTATCGCAGTAAATGGCGTACCTGGGCATGCTAGTCCCCTAAACTGAGCGCCCTCTCCAGTCCAATCTTCGCCATCAATTTATCGAGCAGCGCATCGATACCGAGCCCGAAGACCCCGGCAATCGCTGCCCGACGAAGCGCGTCGCCGGCCGCAAGCGCGGCAGAAACGATCCGCGATGCTCCGTCATCTGGAATGGCTCCGCCGCCGATCAGGAACATGAAGACGCATGTCCCGGCAAAAAACCGGACGCCCAGCACCAGGCCGCGTTTGCGGAAATAATCGCGGTAGGTATTGATGGTCGGATTCCCGTTCTTTCCTACGATGATCGATGCCTGGAGAATCGCGTGTAGTGCCTGCCCGACGATGTAGAAGGTCCACATTCCGAAGTCGGCAATCGCAGACCGCCCAACGGCGACTAGCGACAGCGTCAATACGGCGCCGAGAACTGTGACACATTCGACGACCGCGCTTCCCTTTTGTTTGCCGTAACCGATGATGTCCGAGGCTTTCTTCTCGGCCGCAGCTTCGGCAGACTGCATCAGCCCTTTGGCTTTTGCAGACGCGGCTTTCTCGAGATTGCGGCCACGGAACTGGCCGAGCAGGAAGATCACAACCGCCTGTACCAGCCATACGATGAACCACACGAAACCGACTTTGATGGTGTGCATTTAGAACTCTCCTTCGTTTTTTAGTGCGTTAATAGTTCGCAGCCGACGAATGCTGCGCCCGCGGCGACTGCTCCGGCCGGGGCGCCAGCTTTCTGGCCAGCGACCACGCCGACTGCGCCGCCGCTGCCGCCACAGAGCGAATGCTTCAAATTGGATTTCAGCCTGGAAAAGAAGCTGCCGCCCTTGAGCGCCTTGCGAGCCTCATCCAGATCATTCTTGGTGGCCTGATGGTCTTTTTTCTCGGCGTTCAATTGGGACGTGACGTTTGCGGTCGTCTGCTGGCACGAGGAAAGGTTCGCCTTGCACGCGTCGCTATCGAGCATGAAGTCGCGCAACTGTTTAGCCGGCAACGTGGCGGACGGCGCGTCGGGATGCTGCGGATCGGCTTTTACTTCGGCCGTGACACCCATCTCGCCTTTGATCATTTCCCGGATCCGGTCGTAATCGACCTGGCTAGATACCGGCTGGGATTTCTGTTGCGCCAAGGCGGCCAGCGCTGCGGTCAGCAGGTTCTGATTCTGGTCCTCGGCCTTTATCGCAGTCTGCTGTTGCTGCTGCGCCTCGTGATGGACGGACTTGTCATCCTGTACGGTTTGCTGGAATCTAACCGACGCGTCATGCGAGGTGATCCAGGCCGAGCATATGATGATCACAATGACGAGCACGATCGCCATCGCCCAGAGATGCTTGTGAAGGTTTGGATTCATGGTTTCACTTCCGGTAACGGGACCGTCTGTCCCGCTAGTTTATGTGTGCAATCCGCGAGGAACTGAATCGAGCCGTTGCGAACAAACGAGTGGCATCGCCGCTCTTTCCGCCATTCCTTGAATTGCTCAATCGCATTCGGATTCGCTAGATACGTGACCAGAAGCGACGGCGCGAACGTCGGCGAGTCCATTGACACGTTCCAGGTCCACGACGGCGACGGTCCTTCGACGGGGACCGCGTGGATGCTGCCGCAGCCGGGGCATTCGAAGGCAAGATATTTAGGATTGGCGTTGCTTTCCCAGACTTTGTTCATAACGGCAGTACCAGCCTTTTCTCGCACTCCTGCACATCAAACACGGTGACATCGCCGCCGAACTCACGCTGGCGCGGACAGTTGTGAAACGGCTGCGTAATCCACAACTGCGGTGCCGGCTGGCGAGGGTGCCAATGCCACGGCAGCAGGAAGCCGAGTCCGATGTACAGAATGAGAGCGCGCTTCATGAGAAGTAATTGCCTCCGCTCCGCAGCCGATCGATGTTCTTCTTCTCCTCTTGGTACTTTTCCTCCGCGGTGCGGAAGAACTCGATTGAGTTCACAGCGAAGTACATCGCGGAACAGGCAGCGCAATGGCGTTTCCCATTGCAGAACTGCGAGTCTTCGCCGAGTGGCGCACGACAGCTTGGACAGATGTCGCTCATGTCGTGATCTCCGGGTCCTTGACTGTCGGCTCGTACACTGCAGCCGTGAGCGAGTGAACGCAGGAGAGGGAGTCCGCATAGCCGTTCAGTCCACCGTTGACGAGCTTGCGCGCGCGCGACCAGTCGTTCTGCTCGGCCGCGAGGTCGACGCCGCGGCTGTGAAAATACGCCGCCAGGATGGCCGCCGCGCAGTTCGGATCGAGTGCTTCGTCTGGATTTGCAATCAAATCGATGGCGAGCAGGCGACCGTAGTGCTCGTAGTTGATCTCGCCGGTGATCTGGATGTAGCCCCTGCCGGCGAACTTATAACCGTCCCCTGGATGTGTGTTGCCGAGATCCGCTCGGTTATCGTAATGGGCGATGAAGTAATCGCGGGTTCCGTACTCGTGGATGGGTTTGAACGTGTGCGCGGTCTCTACTGCAATCGTGGCAAGAGCCGCAATGCACACGTTGTCCGAGCCGATCTTGAGTGCGTCGAGACAGGTTTCGACAAGCGGCCAGTTGCTGGCAACGTTCGACTCCGGACAGCGGATGAGGGTCGCGATCTTCGAGGCAGTCAATGGAAACATGGTTGAGCGCTCCTTATCGGCGATTCGCTGGGCTGGTGTATCCGCGGTGTTGCGTATCCTGCAGCAGCGTGCGGATGTCGTTCTGCATGTCTTCCAGCCGCCGCTGCTGGTCGTCGAACCGGCGCTGAAATTCCGCCCACTGGTCCTTGCTAACCGTGTTCGCTTTCAGGTCCGTGATCTGCTGCTGGAGATTGACGATCTGCTCCGTCTTCACGGCATCGCTTTTGTCGGCACCCAAGGAAGCGGTCAGCACCAGGGTGAGGATGAACGTGAGGGTCGAGGACACGACGATGGTCGCGACGCGTCCCCAACCGAAGCCGCCGGACGGACGACTGCGATCGAGCGCGGGTTGAGCGCTGGCCATAACTGCTTCTCCTGAGGTGAAATCGGTACAGGCTTTCTTGGTCTGGCTATCCGTGGTGGTGGTGCTCTCCATTCACGATTACGGCAATCTGCTCGCGCGAGAGCAGGCACGGGCAGTCGCAGAGGTGCGTTTTCTGATTGACGTGACAGCAGCTGTAGTGGCCGTGTTCACGAACGGGATGGCCGCACTCGGGGCAGTCGGGTGCGCCGTCGGCATCGCTGCCGTTGATGGATGTGCTCATAGCGTATTGAACGGAAACCGTCTCTATCGAATCGGAAACTCCTCCTCGTCGACGGTGCGGCTGCAACCGTCGCAAGGAAGAAAGCGTTCGCGGGCGAGCGTGATGAGGTGGCCGAGACTAGCTACGGCCACGGCTTCGAGCAGCGCGGCTACCACGGACGAGCTGCGGAGCCGCAGCGGCAGTACCAGCGCTAGGCTCAGCCACCATCCCAGGCACAGCGGGCACGTCACCAGCTCCCGCAGCAGCGGGCTGCGGCTGGCGGCCTTTTGTAATAGCGGCCGCGTGAGCTTGGACGTCCGTAACAGCAGCAGCAAATGGGTCTGAATGAGCGCCAAGATAATCGTCGACGGCATTCTTGATCTTCTCCAAATCGCTGCCCAGGACGATCCCCGGCGGCGAGAAGCAGACCGTGACCGGGAAGGACACGCGGTCGCTGTTGAGGATCGACTTCACGCCGCGCAGGATGACGGGATCGTTGAGCGCGTCGATGACGTTGACCGGGATGTGATTTTGCTGAAAGAACGCGGCCACCCGTTCGCAATGCGGGCAGCCCTGTTGCACGTACAAACGAAACATGTGGTTCCCCTCTCGATTTAATTGCAGACCCACGCGCCGGCCAGGCGCTTAGCAAGCGCTCCAGTACCGCTGCCGGCGCAGGGCGAGGCGACGGTGCAGTCGGAGCAGTACAGAATCGTGCCATCGGCTGGCGTGCCCAGCGCCGCAAACAGCGTGGCGCTCAACTGAACCGTCGGAGCCACCACCTTCGCTCCGACCTGCAGGCCAGCCGTTCCGGGATACATCCAGATGGCGCCGCCGAGGCCCGCGCTGCGCTTCAGCCATACGCCGTCGACCCCCGCGCCGTAGTCATTGGCGTCTGAGTTTCCGAACGCCACGATCCCGGCGGCCAGGCGCTGGATTTGGAACACCCAATCCCCGGCGGCGTCGCCGAACAGAATCGGCGCGCCGGAAGCGCCGGAAAGCAGCGCCAGCTTGGTGCCGTCCCAGTAGACCTTGGCATCGCAGGTGGAATTCCCGAAGCAGATGCGGTTGCTGGTGCCATCCGATTGCGCGACCCAGAGCGAGGAATGGGTGGCGCTCATATTGTGAAAATCGAGCAGGTCGACGCCGCCGCTGAAAGTATCGCCGCGCATCAGCGTGCGCCACGGCCCCTGAACGTGAAAGAGCGTGTCCTTGAGCGCGCCGAGGTTGTTGAACGTGTAAGCGCCGCTGTTCAGCGAATTGCGTCCGATCGGCCAGAAGTGGCGGTAGACGCGCTGGTCGGTCAGGCTCTGCCAAGGGTTCGGAGGCGAGAGCACCGTGTCGCCCACCTGTGCCCCAAGTGCGGTCGCGTTATCGACGGTCACGGTTTTCCCCACGGCATCGACGGCCATGCCCAGCGCTCCGTTGATGATCACGTAGTTGCCTGAAGTCGGGTAGTTGGTGACATCAGGATACATGCCGAGCGTGATCGTGTGCGCCGTGTTGTCGATGGCGGTGATGCGGTAGAACAGCGGCCAGCAGGTGCCATCGATCTCGGCGGCGTACGTGCCGCAGGCTGGGGCGTAGCCTGCGTCCGTGTCCCCGAGCGCGAGATAGCGGCCGACCATGCTGCTGGTGAGCGTGTCGCCCGCGTTTACGGTGATCACCTGACCTGCGATGCTGACGGCGGTGCCGGTAAACTTGCGCGCTGGAATCAGGAACCAGCGTTCGCCCAGCGTGCCCTCGTTGGTGGCGGAGGAATAGGTCAGGGTCGAGCTGGCGACGCCGCTAACGGTCGCGGAGAAGATCGAGGCATTAGCGCTGGCGCTTCCGACGTAGTAATCGAATTCGGAACCTATCAGGGGAACCGAGCCTGGAGTCACGTCCGAAACTCCCGCACCGCCCCACCCGGTCATAAGCCCGCCGCCCCACATCGTGTTCCCGACGCCGTAGCCTATGCCGTTCATCTGGAAGCCGATGTTCTGCCCCTTGGTGACCATGATCTGGTCGGAGAAGAAACCTACAAACCCGGGCTGCGTCGCGCCGTAGCTTCCCCCGCTCATGTAGCGCCGATGCACCAGGTACCCGGAGTCCATGTT
>JBOGLI010000468.1:0-2131 GCA_050746165.1 Terriglobales bacterium
GTGTTTGCCGATCTCGGAATCCCTAACGCGGAAGAGGAACAAACGAAGGTCCAACTCGCGTTCGTTCTGAATCGGATCCTGGCCAAACTTGGCGGCACTCAGCATGAGCTCGCAAAGCGTTTGCACACCGACCAACCAAAAATATCGGCGCTGCGCAACTATAGGCTTGATGGTTTGTCCGTCGAGCGGCTAATGGGTTTTCTCACCGCGCTTGCGTACGACGTCGACATCAAAATCAAACGAAGCAAGGGTGGCCAGCCGAAGCGTTCCGGCCGTATTCATGTCAGTATGGCTGCTTGAGCCATGTCTGCTCTGCGCACCTTCATCACCGACGAGATCCGAACGCGCGGTCCCATCCCGTTTTCGCGCTACATGCACCTTTGCCTTTACGGCGGGCCTGACGGCGCCCCGCCCGGATACTATTCCGCCGACCGGCAGGTGTTCGGCAAAGCCGGCGACTTCTACACCTCGAGCGATGTGCACGCGCTTTTCGGACGCTTATTATCACGGCAGTTCGAGCAGATGTGGCGCGCCCTCGACTCGCCGGAGCGCATTGAACTTCTCGAGGTCGGTCCGGGCCGCGGGCTGTTCGCGCAGGATGTGCTCGACTGGTCGGCCGAAAAGTTTCCGCATTTCCATCGAGCGCTTCGCTATACGTTGCTGGAAATATCGCCGGGGCTGCGCCGGCGCCTCGACGAACGGTTCAGCGAGCAAATTGCCGCGGGCAAGCTCCAGGTACTGGGCAGCACGGCGGAAATCCTGGAGCCGCTGGAGCACGCAATCGTTTTTGCCAACGAGCTATTCGACGCGCTGCCGGTGGAGGTAGTCAGCGACCAAGGGCAGGTTTTCGTCGATGTGCGCGACGCACGCTTCGTCGACGTCTTTCGTCCCGCGTCACCGGAAGTACTCAAATATCTCGATCGTTACTCCGTGCATCCGCACGAGGGCGAACGCGTCGAGGCCTGCACGGTGGCCGAAGAGGTGTTGAGACAGATCGCGGCTGTCGTTCGGCGAGGGTTTCTCGTCTTCATCGATTATGGCTACACGCGCGACGAGCAACTACAGGGTCGACACTTGGACACGCTGTTGACCTATCGCCAGCACACCGCGAGTGCCGATCCGTATGCCATGCCCGGCGAGCAGGACATCACCGCGCATGTGAACTTCACCGCGCTCGCCGATTTCGCCAGACAGTCGGGGCTCGAGACATTTCCGCTGGTCACGCAATCGCAGTTCCTCGTCGGCATAGGCGAGGAGACGCAGTTCGCCGACGCGTTCGCCGGCTGCACGCTGCCACAGGAGCACGCGAAGGTCGCGCTGCAACTGAAGCACATTGCTACTCCCGCGGGCATGGGAGATTTCTTCCACGTGCTGGCGCTGGCGCGCGGAGTGGAAAAGGGAAAGGCCGCCCAGTTGGACGGCCTGAAATTCGCCCGCGAAATCTCCTCGCGGCAATGAGCACTTAGCTTTTCGGTTTACGCCGCACACCTGCTGCCGCCAGTAGGATCAGCGCGAACGTGACGATCGCGATCCCCGCCAGATTCGCGCCTTCGCCGGGTTTTTCCGCCTGCGGCGCGATCATGATCAGATCGATGGCGATCACGATCCAGAGGAGCAATGGGAGCGCAAGCAGGTCGCCTTTATGCCGCGGAAGTAAGCGCATGTTAGATCCCGTTCGAGCTGCCGGCCTCCTGCGAATACGGCGCCTGCAGGTACTTCCGAGCTTCTTCCATTGCGCCCTGCGTATCGTCGTTGGTCTGTAAGGCTTGACGGTACTCATTGGTGGCGCGCTCGCGCTGCCCGGTGATGTCGAAAATTTTGCCGAGCTGGATATGGCTCCAGACTTCCGTCCAACGCGGTTCACCATCGCCGTTCAGCGACTCGCGGTATTCGTTCGCCGCGGCCTGGAAGTTGTGCTGGAGGAAGAACACCTCGGCGATGCGATAGTGCGCCAGCGAGGAGTTCTTGTTCGAATCGAGCGACTTCTGGAACTCCTGCAAGGCTCCCGCGAGATCGCCCTGCTCGACCAGTCCTTGGCCGCGCAGGATCGAAGCGCGCGTGCGCAGGTCCGCCGAGTTCTTCAGGACGCGGTTGTCCGGATCGACGATCACGCGCCGTGGACGTCCGAACG
>JBOGLI010000469.1:0-2244 GCA_050746165.1 Terriglobales bacterium
GCCTTAGGCGGCGCGCTGGTGCTCGGCGCCGCAGGCCGTCTGCGCCGCAAGCTGAGCGTACCCAACTCGGTCATCCTTGCGATCGGGCTGGTCATCCTGGCGAACAGCCGTCCGTACGAAGGATTCCTCTACTCCGTCCCGATTCTGATTGCGCTATTGCTGTGGACGCGGCGCGAGCGCCTGGCAGCAACGGTCAAGACGCTGGTCGCACCCGCAGCGCTTGTCTTAGCACTCGTCGGCAGCTTCATGCTCTATTACAACTGGCGCGGCACCGGCAACGCGCTGCTGATGCCCTACAAGGTGAACGAAAAGCAATATCACATCACCAACATGTTCTTGTGGCAGCAGCGCTCGCCCGTCCCGCTGTACGACCACGAGATCATGCGCAAGTTTTACGTCTATCACGAACTCGCAGACTATGTCCGCCTGCACTCCGGTCTCGATGGCCTTTATTACGTGCTTTCGACCAAGCTCGCGGTGTACTACGGATTTTTTATCTGGCCGCTGTTGCTGCTTTTTCTTCCAACCTGCTGGATCCTACTGAAATCGCCGAAGCGGCGCCTGTTCCCGATTGTGCTTCTCATCGAGCTTGCCGGACTGCTGGTGATCCTGTGGCCGCCGCAAGCACAATATCCCGCTCCCATCGTTGGACTCGTGGTCGCGCTGGCGTTGCTTGGTCTGAGGCTGCTGCGGACGTGGCGTCCACGCGGCCTCCGAATCGGACTGGCCGCCTCGCGGGCCGTTATGCTAGTGATGCTGGGATGGTTGCTGTTCGTCTCCGCGCGAGAGATTGTCAATCCGTATCATCTTGATGACGATTTCCCACGGGCCCAGCCCGGCATCGAGCGAGACCGGATCGAGTCTGAACTCGATCACAAGCCTGGGCGCCAGTTGCTCTTTGTCAAAGAGAGGCGCACCCACAACCCGCACGACGAGTGGGTGTACAACGGCGCGAATATCGACGCGCAGAAAATTGTCTGGGCGCGCGACATGGGTCCCGAGAAAGATGCGCAGCTTTTGCAGTATTATCCCGACCGCCACGCCTGGATTGTGGACCAGGACGATGGGATCCGCCGCCTCACCGACTACGATTCCCGGCCCAGCCTCGCCTGGAGTGCGCTGGCCATGAAAATGGTGCATCAACGTGCCAACTAAGTACGCCGTCATTATCGGCGCCGGCCCCGCCGGACTCACTGCCGCTTACGAACTGCTGGAGCGCACCGGCTTCATCCCCATTGTGTTGGAAAAGGACACGTGCATGGGCGGCATCTCGCGCACCGTCAATCACAACGGCAATCGCATCGACATCGGCGGACACCGCTTCTTCTCCAAAAGCGATCGCGTCATGAACTGGTGGCAGCTTCACCTGCCGCTGGAAGATCCCGACCAGGGCGCCTCCGATACCCGCATGATGGTGCGCAGCCGCAAGTCGCGTATCTATTTCCTGCGCAAATTATTCGAGTACCCCATCCGCGTCGACAAGGACACCATGCGAAAACTGGGATTCAAGCGCATGGTCCGCATTGGCCTCAGCTACGCCTGGACCGCGATCGTCCCGAAAAATCCGGCGAAGAACCTGGAAGAATTCTTCATCCAGCGGTTCGGCCGCGAACTCTATGAGACATTTTTCAAGTCGTACACGGAAAAAGTCTGGGGATTGCGCTGCGACCAGATCAGCGCCGAATGGGGCGCGCAGCGCATCAAGGGACTATCGATCCGCAAAGCCATCGCGCACTTCCTGCAGTCGCGAAAAAAGAAGGGCGCAAGCGATGTCGCTCAAAAAGAAACAGAGACGTCGCTCATCGACCGTTTCCTCTATCCCAAGCTCGGCCCGGGCCAGATGTGGCAGGAGGTCGCGCGCAAAGTCACCGAGCGCGGCGGACAGATCGTCACCGGCATGAACGTTCGCGGCCTGACCGTCGAGAACGGACGCATCACCGCGGTCATTGCCGCTGATGCGAAGGGGAACGAGCGCGAATTCCGTGGCGACGTCTTCTTCTCGTCGATGCCGGTGAAGGAACTCGTGGCCTCGCTGCGCACCTCGGTTCCGGCTAACGTTCGCGAGGTGGCCGAGGGGCTTACTTATCGCGATTTCATCACCGTCGGCCTGCTCTTGAAGCAGCTCAAGCTCAGCGATCCCGGCGCGACCGCGAAAAAGCTCATCGAGGACAACTGGATTTACGTGCAGGAGCCGGACGTGCTCGTTGGGCGCTTGCAGATCTTCAACAACTGGAGCCAGTACAT
>JBOGLI010000470.1:0-4304 GCA_050746165.1 Terriglobales bacterium
CCCTGCCAGAGCCGGGAAACCGTGCCGCGTTTGAGCTCGCCAACCTGCACCTGGTAGCGACCCTGATTGCCCGCTCCGCGCTGGCCCGCGAAGAAAGCCGCGGCGCTCATTACCGCCTCGACTACCCCATGCATAACGACGCGAAGTTTGCGAAGCACTCGGTCATGGAAGGCGAGAAGGTCCGGTTCGAGTAGCTAGGGGTTAGTAGTTAGGAGTTAGCTATTTTGAATCGCATTCCAGCTAACTCCTAACTGCTAGCTCCTAACTCCTTGCTTCGGTCTCGCCAGCGACGCGATGATCGACACGGCCAGTACTCCTCCCACCACCCCGAGCGCGACGCCCGTCGGTATCTGGTAATGCGCCGAGAGCAGCATCTTCACCCCGATGAACCCAAGGATGACCGCCAGCCCCACGTTGAGGTAGCGGAACGCCTCGATCAGTCCCGCCAGTGCGAAGTACATCGATCGCAGCCCCAGGATCGCGAAGACGTTCGAGGTGTACACGATAAACGTATCGCGCGTGATCGCCAGCACGGCGGGAATGGAGTCGGCCGCAAACATGACGTCGGTTGTTTCCACGATGATCAGCACCAGCAGCAGCGGCGTCGCATAAAGGCCGCCGCGGCGCACGATGAACTTGCCGCCTTCGTAATTCTCTGTCACCGGCATGAACCGCCGGAATGCGCGCAGCACCGGGTTGCGGTCCGGGTGAATCTCCTTTTCTCCGGTGCGCAACAAGGTCACCGCCGTGTAAATCAGGAACGCGCCAAAGATGTAAATGATCCAGTGAAAGCGGTGGATGAGCGCAACTCCCGCTCCGATAAAGACGCCGCGCATGACCAGCGCGCCCAGGATTCCCCAGAACAGCACCTTGTGCTGGTATTCGCCGGCCACGCGAAAGTAGCGGAAAATCAGCAGAAAAACGAACAGGTTATCGACGCTGAGCGATTCCTCGACGAGGTAGCCGGTAACGAACTCGAGCGCGGGAATGTGGCCGCGCCAGAAGTAAACCAGCCCGGCAAATGCGCCGGCGAGCGCGATCCACATCACGCTGGTTGCCAGCGCCTCGCGAAACCCCACCTGGTGCGCGCGGCGGTGAAACACCGCCAGGTCCAGCAGGAGCATCACGATAACGAACGAGTTAAAGGCGACCCAGAACAGCAGTTCGTTGTTCAAGAGCTTTCAAAGACGTAACTCGAAATCCGTAATTCGTAATCCGGAACTGCTTCCCACCAGTTCTATCGCTCCGCTTCCCCGTTCCGATTACGAATTACGAATTACGATTTCTCCGCAATTACAAACGAAAGCGGCTCCCCGCGCCAGTACCCGGCCAGCAACCCTGCTGAAACCGCGTAATTCCGGGCCATCCTCTCTGCCCTAAATGCCCTTCCCACAGTGTTGGGGGCAAAGCATGCGTTCCAAGGCTGCTGTTGGTTCACATCCGATTCACCCGATGCTGGTCGCATTCCCGCTCGGACTGTTCATCACCAGCCTCATCTTCGACCTGATCGGCGTAGAAGCCGGGTACCCGATGCTGGCAGCCGCCGGATGGTATTGCGCGGTCGCGGGAATCTGCGCGGCCTTGCTGGCCGCAGTTCCCGGCAGCATCGACCTGTTCTCCATCGTCCCGCGCGAATCCTCGGCGCGCACCGGCGGCTACAAACACGCCTTACTCAACCTGCTCGCGGTCGCGCTGTTCATCGCCGAGGTGGTGTACCGCCAGGGCGCGGACGGAGCACCCGACATCGTCTCGCTTTGCCTCTCGGGCGCGGGTGTGTTCGTACTGCTGTTCTCCGGATGGATGGGCGCCACTCTGGTTTATCGAAATCAGATCGGCGTCGATCACCGCTACGCCAATGCGGGCAAGTGGAAAGTGGTGGAGCTGAGTCGCTGGGACGCTCCGGTCTGCAAGGAAACCGATCTGGAAGAAGGGCAGCTCGTGCTGGTGAACATTTCCGGCAGCAGGATTGCCCTCGGACGCTGCCCCGAAGGTCTCGTCGCCTTCAGCGATCATTGCACGCATAAGGGCGGACCGCTCTCCGACGGCGCGCTCGTCGGCTGCACCGTGCAGTGTCCCTGGCACGGATCGCAGTTCAATGTGCATGACGGCCGAGTCGTGAACGGCCCCGCGCAGCACCGCATCGAGGCGTTCGACGTGGTCGTCGAAAACCAGGATGTGTTCATTCGTCCGCGCGGCAAACAGGAGCGCGAAGCCGCTTAGCGCGATTACTCATTGAGGCTGAACAGGTCCTTGATCCGCTGCGCGCGATCGAGCAGAAGCACGCGATCTCCCAGGATCACGCGGCTCCAGTCCGCCGGCAGTTGAGGCAATCGCGACGCGCACACTCCCGGTAGCGGCTGTACCCGCTTCTGCAATCCCGGCGGAAGCTGTCCGTTGCGCTGCACCTGGCGCTCCAATCCGGGCGGCAGACGGTCGCGCTTCGCCAGCCCCGGCGGGAGCGAACCGTATTGCCCCGACATGCAGGAGCGGATGGTATTGCGCTCGTTCTCCGAAAATTCCGGTGACGAACCGTAGCGTTGCCCGTGCGGATCGTCATACGACTGCTCCGGCGCCGATCCGTATCTTCCGCGCTCGCGCTGGCTGGCCGAGGTGTACGGCTGCTCCATCGAACCCGGCGGCGGCGCTGCCGTCATGAATCCCAGGACCGCCTCGGAAGCGATCATCGTGTCCTTCTTTCCAGTCGCGGCGGCAACGCCGGTACCAGCGGCTGCACCGACTCCCGCCCCGATCGCCGCGCCCTTGCCGCCTCCCGCGATGGCTCCGATGATCGCGCCGGCCGCGGCGCCGCCACCGATCTTCGTCGCATTGCTCTTGGCGTGCGACTCGCCTTTCATCATCAGAGGCTCGACCGCGATTGGAAAGGTCGCTCCATTCGCCGAGATCTGCGTCAGCACCAGTTGCAATTCGCCCGGGGCGCTCAGCCGTCCCGATGATTTCGCCTGCAGCACCTGCCCGGTGACTTCGGCGCCCCTCGGATACAGCGTCCGCCCATTGACCACGATCGGCTGTTCCAGCGTCGCGCGGAATGTCTGGCCGGCTTTCGCGGTCGCGCTGCTCAGCGAGTCGATCATGCGAATTTGGACTTGCGTGCCCTGCGGGATTGCGCCCCCGGCGGTCGAGTTGTATCGCCCATGATGCTGGGCCGACGCGGTCAGGCTGAACGCAAGTATGACGGCGAGTGTGCTCCAATGGCGCTTCATGCGGCCTCCTCGTGCAGTACGCTTTCGGGTGTCCCAGTGTACCCCGCTGGGCCGCATACCAGTCGATTGCCGAAAGTACGTATCCCCAAAGTTACCTCGGAAATCCGACGCCTCTCATCGCTGAAAATCGCGGGTTCCTCCACTACCCGAATGGCCGTTCGCACGTCTTACCCAAGAGCGGATGTGAGGGCGCAACCTACCCGGATCGGCTCCAGATCAAGAGGATGGGATCGGCAACGTGGCGGCGGCAACGACGGCAACGGGAATTCCGGATATCGCTCGACAGGATCGGCCTCGCCGGCGCTCCCTCGGCTGGATCGCACATTGGCGGCCCATCGGTGGCGCGCTGCTGCTCGCCAGTCTTGTCCTGGTTGCCGTATTGGCAAAGCAGCGTTGGATCGACATTATGGTCGCGGCGGTCGGCGGCGCCGCGGTGGTCGCCTTCGCCATGGATCGTCATGCGCGCAGCGTTCGAGCACATCTGGCTCGCGACCGCGACGACACGGATCGCGCGGCCATGCTCGACCTCGGCAGCGCCGCCCGCGCTTCTCACTCGCTAGATGATTTCCTGAATTTCATCGCACAAGGACTGGCGGCGATGACCGGAGCTTCTCCGATTGCCATCCTGCTCCGCGAGCCCGCTTCGGGCCGGTTTTACTGCCGGTACCGGTACCCGACGCTTGCCGTGGGCCTGAACAGCGAGCCCATCTGGCTGGAACAGGACGCATTCTCGGTGCGGCGGCTGCGGTCGCTCTCGATGCCCCTCGCGCTCGATCCCGCCGATTACCCGAGTTGGGTGGAAGCGTTGCCCGGAGAGGCGCGCCTGCGTCGCCGCTTCGAGTGCGACGTCCTCAGCGCGCTCGAAAGCCGCCTGCTCGTGCAAGTAGTATCGCAGGGAGAACTCAACGCGATCGTGTCCATCGGGCCCGGCGCCCCGTTCGACGCCGCCATGAAGCGCGAGATGGTTGCGATGGCCAATCAGGTCAGCCTGGCGATCGAAAATTCATTTCTTGTCCGGCGCGTCGCCGAAGGTGAGCGCCTCCGCCGCGAGGTGGAAATGGCCGCCGAAGTCCAGCGCAAACT
>JBOGLI010000471.1:0-10120 GCA_050746165.1 Terriglobales bacterium
TCACTGACCTTTACCAGCGCACCGTCGCCCAGGGGAAGAACATGAGCGTTGCGCGCCTGGTGGCCCGGAAGGGCGCGACCACCCTCACCCACCGCCACGAGCACGAGGAAGTGATCGTTCTGCTTCAGGGGGCTTGGCTCTTCCACCTGCCGACAGGTGACGTTACGCTGAAAGCCAACCAGGTGCTGTCGATCGTTCCCGGCACGGAGCACTCGTCGGAGGTGCTGGAGGACGTGGTGGCCATTGATGTCTGCACGCCCACGCGTGAAGACTGGCTGAAAGAACAGGATTTCAGCCTTCACACGGACGGCGGCCAGTTTCTCTGGGCGGTATAAACGCGACCGGAGTGCATGCGATGAAAAGGGCGGCCTAGCCGCCCTTTTCCTTTGCCTCGCCGATGACGCCGGGCACCGTGCGCGTCTAAGATGAAACAGCGAGGTCATGCTTGGCGGAAACGAGAACAGTCGCGCTTTCCTGGACGGAGATCCGATCGGCGCTCGCCGCGATCGTGGGCGAGGAAAACTGCCTCTCCGATCCGCACGACACCCTTCCATACTGTGAAGACTGGCGCCAGATGTACAAAGGCGCAACGCCGGCGGTGGTCCGCCCGGCTTCCACCAACGAAGTCGCTGAAGTCGTGCGGTTTTGTGCCGCGCGGCGACTCGCGATCGTTCCCCAGGGCGGCAACACCGGACTTGTGAATGGCGGCATTCCCAGCAGCGATGGCCACCAGATCGTGCTCTCGCTCGGCCGCATGAACAAAATCCGCGATCTTGACCTGGTGAACCTGACGATGGCAGTAGACGCGGGCGTGACGCTCAAAGCCGCGCAGGATGCGGCGCTTGCCCGCGAATGCATGCTGCCGTTGTCGATGGGCTCGGAAGGCTCCGCCCAAATCGGCGGCGCGCTATCCACCAATGCCGGCGGCAACAACACGGTGCGCTACGGAAACGCGCGCGACCGAGTTCTTGGGCTTGAGGTCGTTTTGCCCAATGGCGAGATCTGGAACGGCCTCCGTCGCCTGCGCAAGGACAACACCGGGTACTGCTTGCGCCAGCTCTTTATCGGCGCGGAAGGGACGCTCGGCATCATTACCGCAGCCGTGCTGAAGCTGGTGCCGCGCCCCCAGAGCATCGAAGTCGCGTTGTGCGCCGTAGCAAACGAGAAGGCCGCCCTCGAATTATTCATGTCGTGCCGCGCGCAGCACCACGATGCGATCCAGGCCTTCGAATATATCTACGGCGCTGGCATGGATCTGGTCCTGAAGCACATACCCGAAACGCGGCTTCCGCTGGCGAAGGCATCCCCGCATTACGTGCTGATCGAACTCGCCGATTATTCGCAGGGCACGGGATTGCGCGAAAAGCTGGAGGACTTCCTCGGCTCCGCCATGGACAGCGGACTGGTCCAAGACGCCGCCCTGGCCGGCACCTCCGCTGAACGCGCTGCGCTATGGCGGCTGCGCGAAGAGCAATCGGAGGCGCAAAAACGCGAGGCCGCTTCCATCAAGAACGACATCTCAGTGCCGGTATCGAATGTCGCCGACTTCCTCGTCGGTGCTCGAGCGGAATGCGAACGCCAGTTTCCCGGTATCCGCGTCATTCCCTACGGCCACATGGGCGATGGGAACATCCATTTCAACCTGCTTCCCGCCGCGGGCGTTTTCAACGCGGATTTTCTCGCGAATTCAGAGGCCATCATGCGCGCTGTCAATGAAGTTGTGCGGCAATTCGACGGCAGCTTTTCCGCCGAGCACGGCATCGGCCGCGCCAAGTCTTACCTGATGGAAGAGTGGCGTGGCGGCCCGGAACTCGACACCATGCGCCGCATCAAGGCCGCGCTCGATCCGCTGGGCATCATGAACCCCGGCAAGCTGTTTCCCTGAAATGTAAGCCGGTCGTCGCTTCGGGCATCCCCGTGCCCAATCCGTCAATCGGAACTCCTGAGCTTCGATTGCTTCGCACGACCACAATCCGGCAAGCGATATTGATTTGCGCCGCCCTAGCCGTCTCGATGCTCATTCGGGGCGACGCGCCCGCGCAACCGCCAGCCCTCCCCGATGCCGCACAAGTTCTCGACTATGTGAACCAAAGCATCGATTGGCATCGCGGCATCGCCTCCCTCGGACAGATCGTTACCAACCCCGCCGACGTTCTCTTCTTCAACGAAACGCGCCTCACCGGCAAGGAGGCGCTGCAGCTCTCCTTCGATTTCGCCAAGGCCTACGCCCAATATCTCTCGCAACAGAAACCAGCCCCGCCCCAAGGGGGCAGCCAGACTCCGCCGCAGGGCCGATCGCTTGCGCAGATGGCGGCCTCCGCCGATGCCGAAGCCAAAGAGCGCGAATCGCAACTCCAAACCCTGATCGGCAAAGTTCAGGCGGCGCACGGCGCGGCCCGACGGGATTTGCAGGCACAGTCCGATGCGGTGCAAAGCGAAGTCCAGCTCGAGCAAACGCGCGCCCAGACGCTCCGGACTTTGGCTCAGTTTTCGGGTGCTTCCAGTTCCGGCAGCCTGCTCACCCAGGTCGACGAACTCGAGAAGTCCGTTCCTGAACTCGAGTCCGGCGGCAACCCCAATTCGCCGGTATCAACCGCGGCCGCAAGTAATCCCGTCGAACCGACCGGCATCATTGCCGTCGCCGAAGACCTTATCCACCTCGGCCATAAATCAAACTTACTGAAGCAATCAGCCGCAGCCGCCGACGACCTCTCCCAAGCCGCGCAGAAACTGCGGTCGCCGATCGTCGCCAGTCTGACTGCCATTGCTGCTCAGGGAGACAAGGCACTCGAAGGCTCCGGTGCTACAACCGATTACATTCAGCGGAAGCAGCAGCTCGACGCTCTCACCAAGCAATTCAAGCAACTATCGGAAACTGTTCTACCGCTCGGCAAACAGGCGATCCTTCTTCGGACGTATCGCTCCAATCTTGACCGCTGGCGCCAGGCCGTGGCCGGACAGTATCAGACCGAACTCAAGACCCTCGCCGTTCGCCTTATCGTTCTGGCCGTCGTGGTCTTCGTTCTCTTGTTCCTGGCGGAGATATGGCGGAAGGCGGTCATCCGATACGTTCATGATCTCCGCCGCCGTTATCAATTCCTGCTGATCCGCCGCATCCTTCTGTGGGTCGCTGTTGCCATCGCCGTCGCGTTTGCGCTTGCATCGCAAATCGGGTCGATCGCAACTTACATCGGCCTGGTGACCGCCGGCGTTGCCGTCGCATTGCAAAACGTGATCCTCGCCATGGCCGGTTATTTTTTCCTCATCGGAAAATACGGCGTGCGCGTCGGCGATCGCGTGCAGATTGGCGGCGTCACCGGCACCGTGGTGGACATCGGCCTTTTCCGCCTGCACCTGATGGAGATCGGCCCGCCGGAAAGCGGCCGCGAGCCGACCGGCCGCGTCGTTGTCTTCCCGAATTCCATCGTGTTTCAGCCGGGCGCCAGTTTCTTCAAGCAGATTCCCGGCACCAGTTACATCTGGCACGAGGTAACGCTGACGCTTGCGCCCGATACGCCTTACCGGACAGCGGAAGAACGCCTCCTGCGCGCCGTCGAGAGCGTTTACGACAAGTATCGCGACCGAATGGAGCGGCAGCACCGCGCCATGCAGGAGACCCTGAATGTCGAAGTCGCACTCCCGCGCCCACACACGCGTCTGCGCCTCACCAAGACCGGCATTGATGTGCTGATCCGTTTCCCTACCGAAGTCGAAAAGTCGTCGGAAATCGATGACGCCGTTACCCGCGCCCTGCTGCAGGCGATTGAAGAATCGCCACGCCTGCGTCTAGTCGGCTCGGGTACGGCGACCATCCAGGCAGTGCCCGACCAGCCGGCCGCACCCGAACCTGCGACATAAAAAAGCTCCCGCCGAAGCGGGAGCTTGAAGTGCAACGAACGATTCGCGTCAGCCTAGAAGATGATCTTCAAGGCAAACTGGATCTGCCGCGCATCGCGTGCGTTGAGAATGCGGTCGTACGAGCTGCTGTTCAGTGATGCACTCAAGCCCGCGACCGGGAAACCCTGCCCGAAGTTGGTATGGTTGGTAATATTGAAGAACTCGGCGCGGAACTGAGTATTGATGCGCTCCGTGATCTTCGTATTCTTGAAGAACGAGGCGTCCCAACGGAAGACATTGGGCATATCGATCGAACCACGCGGCGCATTGCCCTGGCGCAACGGAGGCGTTCCACCCTGGTCCGCCGCCGTGCACTTCAGCTTCGCCGCGGTGCAACCGGTGTAGGCGAAAGCGAGCGGATTAAACCACTGAGTAATTGTGTTTGGTGCGCCGACGTTCGGATCGGCAATCTGGTCTGGCGGATCGCCGGCCCACGTGTTGCCGCAGGTTCCGAGCCCGACGTAGTCCTCGTTACAGCTCACCGTCGAGAAGTCGTAATGCTTACCGCTTGTGATATCAAAGATGCCCGACAATTCCCAGCCGCCGAGCACATGTCCGACAAACCCTTCCTGGTTCTTGTGGAACGGCAGGAAATACACGTACGAGGCGGTCAGGACGTGGCGCTGGTCAAAGACCGAGTTGCCCCAATCGCGTTTCAAATTGTAGGTGTTCTCGGCGCCACGGAAATTCTCCGAAGCATCCGTCAGGTTGTGCGACCAGGTGTAGTTCACGACCATCTGTGAATTGCTGGTGAATTGCTTCTGGAACTGCGCCTGCAATCCGTTGTAGCTCGACGTGAACGCCGAGGTCCATTCATTGATCGCATCGAAGCCCGGATAGGGCCGGACGTAATTCAGCAGTCGCCAATCGCCGGCATGGAAGTAGCATTCCGGACCGCCGTAGCCCGCGCAATATCCCGGAATGGTCTGGAAGGCGAGCGGCTTGGGCATGTTGATGTCCACTCCGCCCATGAGATGACGACCCAGGTTGCCGTAGTAACCACTGTCCAGCATGACTGTCTTCGTGAACTGATGCTGAACATCAAGATCGAAGCTCTCGGTGTACGGGATCTTCCACATCTTCGGATTTGGTCCGTAGATGTACGGAGGAGTGATGGTCGTCGTCGTTCCACCACCGGCCGGTCCGACCGGGGCCGAAAGGCTCGTATTCGAATAGGAGGCGTTCGCTGGTGACACGCCGGGGTTGCTGGTCTGGCTGTACAGCTGGTTATCGATCGAATTCGAACCATAGAACAGTCCGAATCCGCCACGAACGCTGGTCATCCCGTCGCCCCAAGGGTCCCATGCGAAACCGAAGCGCGGCGCCCACGCCATCTGGTTCGGCGACAGCGCCAATCCCCATGGCGAATTCTTCCCGGACTGAATGTATCCAGGCAGAGTTCTCGGATCCACCGCGGCGAAGTACCGGCCGGTCGCCGGATTGATCGCCGGGGCCGCCGCCGCGTTGTACAAAGCCGGATCGAACGTGCTCGCCAGACCGTTCGTGGAGAGCGGAGCGTTCAGCTTCGTCCAGCGCACGCCGTAGTCGATCGTCAGGTTCGGACGGAGACGCCACTCGTCCTGCGCGAATGCCTCAAACTCCTTCTCCGTGAACTTGTAGAGGACCGGCGTTTGCGGTTCACTGAAGCCGTAGGCACGGCCGAGCAGAAAGTTCGCCCAAGCCTGCGCGAATGTGTTGTTCGCCGCGCAATTGGTAGTCGCGGTGACAGGGCACCCCTGGCTGATCGTGAACGATGGGTAATTGTTGGAGTTCTCGTTATGGCTGTAGAAGTTGAAGGTGGCACCGAACTTCAGCGAGTGGTTGCCCCACGATTTCGAGACCATGTCGAAGATTGTCTGGTCTTTGTCATAATCGCGGTAACCGCCCTGCCCGCTGACGCCCTGTCCATTCTGGAAGGACAGGAGCGGAACGACCACCGAAGACGTTGCGAACGGAAGGGTCGGTTTGATATCGGGCGAATTCACCTGCGCCGCCAAGCCGATCGGGTTGCTCGTGATGCCACCCCAGGAATAATTGTAGCCGCCGTCGTTGATTAGCGTCGGGGTGATCGTGGCGGTGAGGTGCGCGGCAAAGACATGTGCCGGATTGTTGCTTTGCGTGATCGCCACTCCCGGCAACGCCGAGGCAGTATACAGGCCGCCAGGCTCCGTGGTCGGGATGGAATCGTCGGAGTACCGGCCGAAGATGCTCACCCTCTGGCCAAAGTTGTGGTCGAGACGGACCGCCTCCTCGCGATAGTAATACAGGTTGCGTTGCGCGGTCGTCAGCGTTCCAGTGGCTGGATTCAGGTTCGTCGGAAGCTTGCTGTAAATATCCTTGATATATGCTCCGGCGGTCGGATCGATGCTCGGCACCGTTGTACCTGTCGCCGTGCAATTGTTGCTGGCATCATACGCAATGCAAACCGGAACCGGGAACGTGCCGGTCATCTCGGCGCCAGTCGGAAGCTGACCGGTGGTGAAAGTGGTATAGGTGATGAAGTGCCGCCACTCCTGCGAGTAGAAGAAGAAGGTGTTGTCCTTCTTGATCGGCCCGCCGATAGTGAAGCCCCAGTCGTTCCAGCGCATTGGCGGCCGCTTAATCTTATTCAGGTTGTTGAAGTAGTTGTTGGCGTTCAGCTTGTCGTTGCGGAAGAACTCGTACGCCGAACCGTGGAACTGGTTGGTGCCGCCGCGGGTGACCACGCTGACCTCGCCCGACGAGGCACGCCCGTGCTCGGGGAGGAAGTTCGCGCGCAGCACCTTGAACTCGGCGATCGAGTCGATGCTGGGATACGCGAACAGTGTCAGGTTCGATCCTCGGTTCAGGTCCTCGGAGCCGTCGATCTTCCAGCTCTGTTGCGACGGGCGGCCGCCGTTCACGATGATGTTGATCTGGTTCGAGGTCCCAGTCGGGTTCGAGGCTCCCACATAGAATTGGTCTGTGGAAAGGTCGGACGCAACACCAGGATTTAACGTCACGAGTTGAATGAAGGTGCGCGAGAGTACTGACAGTTCGCGAATCTGCGTGCCGTTGATGAGGCCCGACGCCGTGTTGTTCTGCAGGTTGACCTCGACCGGCGATTCGGTCACCGTGACTGCCTGGGACTGCGAACCTACCTTCAAGGTGACGTCGTACGTCTTGTGATCGTTGACGTTAAGGACAATGCCGGTCGCCGTATACGGGCTGAACCCGGGCGCGTCCACCTTGACCTCATAGTGTCCGATGGGTAGCACGGTCGCGTTATACGCTCCATCGCTACCGGTGACGACTTTTCGTACTACGATATTCCGGTCGGTGTTAACCACCTGAACAGTAGCTCCGGAAACAACTGCGCCCGATGGATCGTGGACAGTTCCGCGGATGTCGCCGGTAATCTCTTGCCCAAACGACAACGCCGCCGCGAGCAGCAATGTCACGGCGACCACGCATTTTAACCTCATGGATCCTCTCCTCTTTTGTTGGGGGATGGGTGAACCGTTTAAGTTGGCGCGAGATTGCATCTGCAAGCTGACAAATATTGCAATCCATGTTCCATCGCGAAGTGCAACAAAATGGGCTTAATTGAAGACAAGGAGGTCGAGAGCTACAGAATTCCGTAGATTTGCTCGCTTATCGCTTCCGAATCCTGTACGGGGACTAGGCGGAATGTCGTAGCAAGATATGGCGTTCGATAGGTCGCACAATGAATCCGCTGGCTGACTGGCTGACCAACTATTGCGCGATTTCCACCGGAACGCCCTTGCGCGGACGGCGGTTGGATTGCAGGACTTTCTTCCTCAGTCGCAGTGACTTCGGAGTAACCTCGACCAGTTCGTCGTCGGCGACGAACTCGATCGCCTGCTCCAGGTTCAGTTGACGGAAAGGGACAAGGCGGATGGCATCGTCGGCGGTCGACGCGCGCATGTTGGTCAGCTTCTTCTCGCGCACGCAGTTCACGTCCAGATCGTTGTCCTTCGCGTTCTCGCCGATGATCATGCCTTCGTACACTTCCGTGCCCGGGCCGGCGAACAGCTCGCCGCGCTCCTGCAGGCCCCAAAGCGCGTAAGCTGTAGTGGTGCCGTTGCGATCGGCTACCAGCGCGCCCGTGGGACGGTGCGGGATGTCGCCCTGCCACTCGGTGTAGCCGTCGAAGAGAGAATTCATTACCACGGTGCCGCGGGTGGCCGTGAGCAATTGGCTGCGCAGCCCGATCAGTCCGCGCGACGGCACGCGGAACTCGATGCGCACCCGGCCGGAGCCGTGGTTGTGCATCTTGGTGATCTCGCCCTTGCGCATGCCGAGCTGCTCCATCACCACACCAACGAATTCGTCAGGAATGTCCACGGTGAGATGTTCCACCGGCTCCATCAACTTGCCGTCGATGCGACGGGTAACGATCTCCGGTTTGCCGACCGCCAGTTCATAGCCTTCGCGCCGCATCATTTCGATCAGGATGGCCAGTTGCAGTTCGCCGCGTCCCAAGATCTTGAATGTATCCGGGCTTCCCGTCTCCTCCACGCGGATGGAAACGTTGGTCAGCAGCTCTTTCTCCAATCGCTCGCGGAGGTGACGCGAGGTGACGAACTGCCCTTCCCTGCCGGAAAACGGCGAGTTGTTCACCGTGAACTGCATGGCGATGGTGGGCTCATCGATGCTGACGCGCGGCAGTGGCGCGGGATTCTCGGCGTCAGTGATGGTGTCGCCGATGGTGATTCCCTCAACGCCCGCGACCGCCACGATGTCGCCCAACTCGGTCCCTTCGATGTCTACGCGCTTCAACCCGCGGAAGCTGAACAGCTTGGTGATCTTCGTCTTGCGCGTCTCGTTTTCATGTGCGATCGCGACTTCCTCGCCGGTGCGCAGGGTGCCGTTGAACACGCGTGCGATCGCCAATCGGCCGAGATAGTCGCTGTAGTCGAGGTTGGCCACCAGGATTTGTAACGCGCCGGCGGGATCGCCCTGCGGCTGAGGAATGGTCTCGAGAATGGCGTCGAACAGCGGGCGCAGGTCTTCCCCGCCGCTCGCATCCGTTGAGGCAGTCCCGAGCTTCGCGTTCGTGTAAAGCACCGGAAAATCGAGTTGGTCTTCGCCGGCGTCGAGGTCGATGAACAGGTCATAGACTTCGTTCAGCACCTCTTGCGCGCGCGCGTCTGGGCGGTCGATCTTGTTAATGACCAGGATTGGCGGAAGTTTGGCTTCCAGCGCCTTGCTCAGCACGTATCGCGTCTGCGGGAGCGGTCCTTCGCTGGCGTCCACCAGCAGCATCACTCCATCGACCATCTTCAGGGCGCGCTCCACCTCGCCGCCGAAGTCGCTGTGACCGGGAGTGTCGACGATATTGATCTTCACGTCGTGGTAAAGGACCGCGGTGTTCTTGGCGAGGATGGTGATGCCGCGCTCGCGTTCCAGTTCGTTGGAATCCATGACGCGCTCCACCAGGTGCTCGTTGGCGCGGAAGGTGCCGCTCTGGCGAAGCATGGCGTCGACGAGCGTCGTCTTACCGTGGTCTACGTGCGCGATGATGGCGATGTTACGAATGGTCAAAACCTTCTCCCGGAAAACAAAAAGTGCCCAGTGCGGAATGCCCAGTGCTCAGGCTTGCCGGTATCGCTGAGCACGAAGCACTTGGCACTGAGCACTCGTACCTTTACGAGTCTATCAGCCGTGCGCTGGTTCGCTATTGGTTGTCGGCGATTTTCGGACGCTGGGCGTCCGGCTGGCGCGTTAACACCGCCTGCGCGACGGCGAGCATGCTTATCGCCTTCGCCGACGGCTGGTCCAGACGCTCGGCTGCCTGGAGGGCCGCGCTTGGATCCACGCTCACCGCTGCTTGCGCGACTTCCTCCACCAAACTGCCCACATCCTGGCCCGGCAGGCGGTCAGACCAAAGTTCGTTCAATGCGGAAAATGCGATTTCGAAATAGCGCTGCGCCATCTCTTTTTTGCCTGCGCTCGCCGCTGCAAATCCGTACGCCGCGCCCTCGCGCGCTCGCCGCGGCGCGGGATAGTCGGCGAGTTCGCTGCTGTGATCCGTGCTGGTGTCGAGCGCTCCGACGCTCACGTTCGGCTCTTCATCCGGCGTGGACATTTCCATGGGTTGCCCTGCCAGTTGCGCGGCCTGGTTTGCTATCGGATCGGACTCCTCCATTTCCTGCAGTCCGCTTTCGCCGAGAGTTTTCTTGATTGCCTCGACCGCGCTTCCCGCCGCCTGCACGCATTCCGGGCTGTCGTCCATCTTGCC
>JBOGLI010000472.1:0-9907 GCA_050746165.1 Terriglobales bacterium
GAGCAGCGCCGCACCGAGGCCTGTCTGCCGCTTAAAACATTTAACAATATTGTTAACGGCCAGATTTCGTGGCGCGAACGCGATGTGGCGGAAAAGCACGTCAGCTCATGTTTCTACTGCCTCGACCGGTTCACGACGTTCCAGGAGGTGGTGCGGATGCTGAAGGACCGTCAACCCGCTTCCGGCGCGGAGGTTGAACGCTTCGCAGCGCAACTGGACTTACCGAAGAGAAACAAGACCGGGTTATTGTCGAAGATTCTTCGGAAGTGAATGCGCTGCTGAAAATGCATAATAATGATCATGGAACAAACTCACTGTGGGGCGGACGCGAGGCGGATAGAAACCGTAATCGAGATGCGCAGTGCGGAGCGGGTGCTTCCGACTCTTCGAGACGAAATACTTAAGCTTGACTTATTGCAGTTCGCCAGCCATCCGGTTCACAAAGTCCCTACATATTTCTTCCAAATGACGCACGTCGTCTGCGGCGATGAGGTTGGAAGAATCAATCTTCGTGTATGTGCAGACCAGCATGTCCTCCTCCATGCAGGGCACGTCGGTTATGAAGTCCATCCGCCCTTTCGGGGGCATCGATACGCATCCCGAGCGCTGATCTTACTGAAGCCTCTTGCCCGTCAATTCGGCATAGATCCGCTCAGCATTACATGTGATCCGGAGAATATTGCATCCCGTAAGAGTTGTGAAATTGCTGGCGCAACGCTGGTAAATGTGATCGAGCTACCCGGAGATTGCGTGATTCATCGCAACGGCCACCCGCGCAAATGCCTCTACCATTTATCGCTCTGAGAATTTCAGGGATCTTGTGCGGCAGTCCCCGAGCGGCCTGAGCTGTGCTTCAGGAGCGGGTCTCATACGTGACCTCACAAGGCAACGGGTTTATGAGACCAGTTCTAGTCGATCTTGCTGGCCTTCACCTGCATGTCGCGCTGGATGACCATCTGCACGCTGGTTCCGACCGGCAGGGTCATATCCGGGCCACGCGTCAATAGAACCCAACCAAGGCCGGCGGCCGCGCCTGCCGCGCCGCCGATGCCCGCGCCCTTGATGCTGCGGGCGGCTACCGCACCGACACCTGCGCCAGTCGCGGCAATCTTACCGACGGTTTCCACGTCTTCAGTCTTATTCCCAGCCTGCTGCACGGTGCCCTCTTTATCCTTCACATCCTGTTTGTCGGCGCCCGGCACCTGCTCGACCGCGCCCGGCAGCATGACCGTATAGCCATCGCGGTAAATGAGCGTGGTGAAGTGCATTAGCAACTGCGCGCGGCCCTTGACGCGGCCGGGTCGCTTCACCTCGGCGATGCGTCCCTGGACATACGTACCGGCGGGAATTACGACGTGGTCGTTCAGCGTGAACGGAAACGCGGTCTAGGCGTAAACCGGATCTCCCGGCTTCGCATTCCGGGTGGAGATGGCCTGCGCGAGCTTCAGCGGAATCTCCGTCCCAGCGGGAATCGTGATCACTCCGACCGGGCGTGTATCCGCCGACGATTGCGTGGGAGCCGCCGAAGCAGGCTGCTGCGCGATGGCGGCAGCGGTCAGAATCATAACGCATAAGAGAGGGCGCATAGAGCCTCCGAGTTCGCTCATTACAACACAACAGAGCCGGTTTTGTTTTGCTTCCGGTGCAACACGTGGCATGCGCCGCATTGACCCGCTCCTTCTCGCATGAGATATTGATGGGCCCTGTCTTCATGAAATCCATCTAGTAGAAGCGCCAAAGGAGCAGCGATGGTCCGCATCATCCCGCGGGAAACGAAGTTCTTCGATCTCTTCGCCGATGTCGCTACCAACCTGACCGACGGCGCCCGGCTGCTCGCGGAAGTCCTCGAGGAGGGCAGTAATATCGAGGTCCGCATCGACAAGCTCAAGGAAATCGAGCACAAGGGCGACGACCTGACTCACGCCATCATGACCAAGCTGAACCAGACGTTCATTACCCCGTTCGACCGCGAGGACATTCACCGCCTCGCCTCGGCCATGGATGACGTGCTGGATTACCTGAACGCGGCGGGACAGCGCCTGGTTCTCTACAAGATTCGCAACGTTCCATCCGCGGCCGCCGAACTGGCGCGTGTCGCCGTCCGCCAATGCGAGGAACTGAACAAGGCGCTCTCGCTGCTGGAGAAACCGAAAGGCCTGCTCGATCACTGCGTCGAAATCAATCGCCTGGAAGACGAGGCCGACCGCATCTGCCGCGAGGCCATCGGCCGTCTGTTCGAAAATGAGAAGGACGCGATTCAACTGATCAAGTTCAAAGAGCTCTTTGAAGTGCTGGAGCTCGCCACCGACAAGGCCGAAGATGCGGCCAACGTATTAGAAGCCGTCGTACTGAAGAGCGCCTAGCGCGCCTGGAACGGCAATCGGACCCGTGGAACCTACTCTCATCCTGGTCGGCATTACCGTCCTGACGGCGCTGATCTTCGACTTTTTCAACGGTTTTCACGATGCAGCGAACAGCATCGCGACGGTCGTTTCCACGCGCGTGCTTCCGCCCAAAGTCGCCGTCTTCTGGGCGGCCTTCTTCAACTTCGTGGCGGCTTTCCTGCTGGGCACGGCGGTGGCGCACACCATCGGCCAGGGCATGATCCGGCTGGACTTCGTCACCCAATACGTCGTGCTCTCCGGATTGATCGGCGCGATCGTTTGGGACATCGTGACCTGGCTGTGGGGACTTCCCACCTCCTCGTCGCATGCACTCATAGGCGGCTACGCGGGAGCGGCGATGGCGCGGGCCTGGATCTTGACCGGCTCATTTTCGCAAACCTGGAGGGTCATCATTCCAGGTGGATGGACCAAGACGCTCATCTTCATCGTTCTTTCGCCGATGATCGGACTCGTGATTGGATGGTCGGCGATGATTGGCGTCATGTGGACGTTCCGACGCAAGTCGCCAACGCAAGTGGACAAGCTCTTTCGCACCCTGCAACTGGTTTCTGCCGCGGGGGTGAGCCTGGCCCACGGCGGCAATGACGCTCAGAAGACGATGGGAATCGTTGCCGGCGCTCTCTATACAGGGGGTCTCATGACCGAGGCCGAGATGAAGGGTAACTGGGGACACCTCCACTGGCCCATCATCCTGGCCGCGCACGCCGCCATCGCTTTCGGCACCTACTTCGGTGGTTGGCGCATTGTGCGTACGATGGGATCGCGGATCACGAAGCTGAAGCCGGTCGGGGGATTCTGCGCCGAGACGGGGAGCGCGATCACGCTGTTTGGCACAGCGCTGGCCGGAATTCCCGTGAGCACTACCCACACCATCACCGGCGCAATTGTCGGGGTCGGATCGACGAAGCGACTGTCGGCGGTGCGCTGGGGCGTCGCCCGAAGGATCGTGTGGGCCTGGATCCTGACCATTCCCGCCTCGGCGGCAGTTGCGGCGAGCGTCTTCACCCTGATTCGTGCGTTCCATCACACGGCTTAGTGACGGCTGAGTAGGCGTAACCTGCGGTTCCCGTTAGAATCTATGCATTACGCATGAGTCCCAACGCTCCATTTGCCGACGTACCGGCCGCGATTGAAGAGATTCGCGCGGGCCGCATGGTCATCGTCGTCGATGACGAAGACCGCGAGAACGAGGGCGACCTCACGCTTGCCGCAGAGAAGGTCACGCCCGAAGCCATCAACTTCATGGCCAAGTACGGCCGCGGGCTGGTCTGCCTGGCGATGACCGAGGAGCGGCTGGACGCGCTGCGCATCGGGCCGATGACGGCCGAGAATACATCGCAATTCGGCACCGCATTCTGTGAGGCGATCGACGCGCGCGACGGAGTGACAACGGGCATCAGCGCCTACGATCGCGCCCGTACCATCCAGGTGGCGATCGATCCGCGCTCGCGCCCCGGCGACCTGGCGCGTCCCGGACATGTCTTCCCGCTGCGGGCACGCAAGGGCGGAGTGCTGGTGCGCGCCGGTCAGACGGAAGCGTCTGTCGACCTCGCCCGGCTCGCCGGCATGGTTCCGGCGGGAATCATCTGCGAGATCATGAACGAAGACGGGACGATGTCGCGCGTGCCGGACCTGATCAAGTTCTGCCAGGAGCACGGCATGAAGATGCTCACGGTGGCGGAACTGATCCGTTACCGCATGGCGCACGAGCGGTACGTGCGCCGGGTCGGCGAGGCGCTGCTGCCCACGCGATTCGGCGAATTCCGCATGATTGCTTACGAGAGCGAGATCAATGGTGACGAGTCGCACATCGCGCTGCTCAAAGGCGATGTGGAGCAGGCCAAAGGCCCGGTGCTGGTGCGCATGCACGCGCATTGCGTCGTGGGCGACGTCTTCGGGGCGACCTGGTGCGAGTGCCGGCAGACGATTGAGCGCTCGCTGGAAATCATCGATCGCGAAGGGCTGGGCGCGCTCATCTACCTGCACCAGAGCACGAAGGGATTTACCGTCGAAAAGCTCGGGGACAAGCCGGTGCTCTCGTTCCACCGCGAGCGCCGGTTGCCCGCGTTGCCGGAGAGCGAACGCAAAACGCAAAGAGATATCGGCATCGGGGCGCAAATCCTCTCAGACCTGAACCTGCGCCGCATCCGGCTGCTGACCAACCACCCGCGGCGCGTGGCCGGGCTGGAGGGATTCGACATCGAGATCGTGGAGCAGGTGCCGATCACGGCGGAGCGCGCGGCGAGCAAGTGAGAATGGCGCAGGGCGCATCAGACGAAAGCCGGCAGGATGCCGGCGGAACTGCCGGCTGGAAGCCAGCGCTACCGTCTAGGAACCCACACATCGCGCCAGAATCATCGGACGCTTTAGATTTTGTCGCCGCGCGATGTGTGGGGCACCCAACTCGGGAACACCCGACTAGGGCAACGGATTCGTGAATCCCTTTGGCGGTTTCGGTAACGCGCCAGGAACCACCACCGGTGTGACGCCTATATCCTTGCAGGTCATCGCCGGCGGAAAATGATTCACAATTGCATCTGGAATCTCCGCCTCCGCGGCCGCAATCGGCGCTATTGTCCCCGCCAGACGCGCCGCATCGAACCCGCCCAGTAGATCCGTCAGTAACGGATTCTCGTCGCGCGGCCCCTGTGGCAGGAAAGGCTTCTCATCGGGAAGCGAAGCGAGCGGAGGCAGATCGAACAGCACATCGAGAAATTTCGGAAACGAGGCGTGGTCGCCCGGGTCGGACACCACGCCGGCCGATTTCGCGTACGGTGAAATCAGGAGCAGTGGCACCCGCGGGCCGTCGCCGCAAGGCTCCTTGTCGGGGCACGTTTCAAACTGCGGCGGCGGCACGTGATCATAGAAGCCTTCCGAATCGTCCCACAAAACAATGATCGCCGAATCGTTCCAGTAGGGGCTGCGTGCCACCGCATTCACCACCTTGGCCACCAGCGACTCGGAGAGCTGCGAATCCGCGTATCCGGGATGATCGTCGTCGCCGAGGATGTACCTGGCCATTGCATTGGCTGGCTTCCATCCGAAAGGATTCTCCAACCCGCCTTTCACGAAAATCACGCTCTGCGCCGGCAGTTGCTGCTTCTCCACGACGGTGAAGAAATCGGTGAGATCGTGCTCGCCGCTCCACATTGACTCATTTTTCCGGATGTAACCGAAATACTGCGGCGCGTTGTGGTGCGGAATATATGCGGGATGATCGTCGCCGTCGCCGTTCCCGAATCCCTCCTGGTACCAGCCCCACGAGACCGCCTTGTGGTTCAGCTTCGCCAACTCGCCGATATCGTCTTTCACGTCATCGGTGTCGATCTTGACGTCCGTCGCATTGCGCCCGCTTAGCGAGAGCATCAGGGTCGCGTAGGTCTGGTCGAACTGATGTACACCTTTCGCTTCATAAGGTCGCGCGTACGGTCCGAAAGCCGGGTCGGCGTCGCCCACCACCGGCTCGCCCGGACCGATGATTGACTTGAACTTTTCCTCCGGATGCCGCGCCGCCTGCGTCTGTCCCGACTGGCCCGCGATCAAATCGATATTTCCCGGCGTCGAGGGTCCGTACATCGCCTGAAAAATGTGATCGTACAGAGCGAATTCGTGCGCATACTTCCAGAGAAAAGGAATGGTCGTGCAATCCTCGTACGCCATGGTCAAAATGCCGACCTGCTGTGCGAGCTGCGGTGAGGCGAACTTCTCCTCCACCATGTTTTTTTCCTCGTAGCCTACGAAGTTGTCCATGTTCCCGTGATTGCTCTTGGCGATCAGCGCCTCGCGGGAGTGGTCCGCATCCTCCGAGTCCGCAGCCTTCAGCAGGAACGGCGTGATCCACTGCTTGCCGATGGCGTCCCACTGCTTGAAGCCGTGCGCCCGCGCTTCGGGAGTAGCCAGATTGTCCACGCCCGGAAATGATCCGAAGTAGGAATCGAACGAGCGGTTCTCCTGGTAAATCACGAAGACATGATGAATATGCGCGCGCAGGTTCGCGATCAATTGCTGCCGGGCATCCGCAGGGGCCGGGTGTGTTCCAGCCACGGCCTGCGCGCCGCAAATGATGCTGCATGTCAGCGTCAAACCCAGGATCAAAGCGCGCACTGCATATCGGCATCTCATCACGACAGTCTCCTTTTCGGAACTCTTCCCCACTGTGTAAATTAAGATAGGGCTGACTCTAAACTGAATAGAGAGTATTGGCAGGGGATTACAGGGACGTTAAAAGCAGTTTAAAGTGGGCCGCGCAGGAAGCTGTCTCGCTAGAGCCATGGTATTTCATATCCTGAATTCTTTGTCACACTTGTTAAACTTCGCGGCATGATGCTGCGCCGACTCTGCGCTCTCCTCGCTTCCCTGCTCTTCTGCGTTTCAACATTCGCCCAGAAGCCGCCCGATCCGACCACCCGCGACGGAAAAGCCGTTGCCGAGGCGCTCAATGGGTGGTGGACCGAATCGATGAAGACGCGCGACCAGCGACTGGACGCCTGGTGGCGCGACGCAAAGTTCGGCTGCTTCATTCACTGGGGCGTCTATTCCGGCCCCGGCGGCGAGTGGAAGGGGCAGCCCGTTCACGGCTATGCCGAGCACCTCATGCGGATCGAGAAGATCCCGTTGGCTGAGTACAAGACCGAGGTGGTCGAGAAATTCGATCCGGAAAAGTTCAATGCCGACGAATGGGTGAAGACAATCAAGGGCGCGGGCATGAAGTGGATCGTCATTACCTCGAAGCACCACGACGGGTTCGCCATGTGGCCGTCGAAGGTGACGAAGTACAACATCCATGACGCGACGAAATTCCAGCGCGACCCGATGAAGGAGCTGGCCGACGCCGCCCGCCGCAACGGACTCCATTTCGGCTTCTACTACTCGCATGCGTACGACTGGCAGGACCCGAACGCCCCGGGCAACGACTGGGACTATGACAATCCCGGCGGCAGCCGTGGACTGCATGGCGGCGCCCACTGGTACGACGAGCATCCCGAGCTTCTGGAAAAAGCGCGCAAGTACGTGGACGAAAAAGCGATCCCGCAGATCCGCGAGCTGATCGCCATGTATCACCCCGACATCATGTGGTTCGACACCGAGAGCAAGCTGCCGCTGTCGGAGCAATTACGCATCCTGAAAGCGGCGCGCGAGGCGGCGCCGGACATGATCATCAACGGGCGGTGCGCGCGCGGCGAGGGATACCAGTTCGGCGACTACGACGACACCAGCGACCGCGCCGCCGAGTTCCCTGCTCACAAAGGCCCGTGGGAAACCATTCCGACCATCAACGAGTCCTACGGCTACAGCAAATTCGATAATTCGCAGAAGCCACCCGAGTACTTCATCCGCCTGCTGGCGAAAGCCGCGGCGCGTGGCGGAAACATCCTGATGAACATCGGACCCATGGGCGACGGAGAGATCGATCCACGCGACAAGCCGATCCTCGCCGGCATCGGCCGCTGGATGTCGGTGAACGGCGCGAGCATCTACGGATCGGAAGCCACTCCCCTGCCAGTGCAGGCGTGGGGAGAATCCACTCGCAAAGGGAATGACCTGTACTTGCAGGTGTTCGATTGGCCCGCCGACGGAAAGCTCATCGTCGGTGGACTGAAGTCAACGCCGGTGAAGGCATACCTGCTTGCGGACGCTACACAGAAGGCGCTGAAGATCACGCGCGTGAACGACACAGATGTCGTCGTTGACGTCAGTGGCCGCACCGCGGATCCCGCCGACACGGTCGTCGCGCTGGAGTTCGCCGCGCCGATCGAGACAGACTCCGCTCGACTGCTCGCCGATCACGGCCAGGCGAACGTGCTGCGATCGTTCGATGCGGAGCGCGTGGGCGAAGGGCTGAAATACGGCGACGGCAAGGCGCCGCACGCCTACGTCATGAACTGGACGCGCCCCGACCAGCAGCTTCGCTGGAACGTGCGGCTCGACCAGCCGGCGACCCTCGATGTCGCTGTGCGCTACACCACCGGTTCACCTAATGACGGCGGCAACTACGTGGTCGAAGCGGGCGGCCAGAAACTCAACGCGACGGTGGAACCTGCCGCGAAAGAAAGCGAAGCGAAGACAGCGCAGATCGGGCGCATGTCGCTTCCGGCCGGTCAAACCGAACTCGTAATCCGGCCGACGCAGGTCAAAGGCGAAGAGCTGATGCGTATCTTCGAAATTACGCTGACGCCGGTCGCGGGTGCAGAGCAACAACCCTCGGCCGAGTTGCCGCCGCTGCCCGGCAAAGGCATGGCGCAGCATCCATTTCTTTACTGCGGAGAGTGGCAGCGTCGCAGCACCGACGAGCAAACGATGTACATCGTCCGAGACGGGAAGGTGACCTGGTCCTATACCAACCCGCACAAGGGCGAGATCGACGACTGCACGATGCTCTCCAACGGCAACATCGTCTTTGCGCGGCAGGCCGGCGCTAGCGAAGTCACACAGGACAAGAAGATCGTGTGGAACTATGACGCGCCTGCCGGCACGGAAATCCATACTGCGTATCCGATCGACAAGACGCGCGTGCTGATCATGCAGAACGGCGATCCCGCCAAGCTCATGATCATCAACACCCGCAACAACAAGATTGAGAAGGAACTGACGCTGCCGACGAAATCGACGAGCACCCATGGACAGTTCCGGCACATCCGCATGACGCCCAACGGGCATTTCCTGGTCGCGCATCTCGATCTCGGCAAGGTGGTGGAATACGACCAGAACGGAAAAGAAGTTTGGTCCGTGCCCGCGCCCTCAGCCTGGGGCGCCGTGCGTCTGAAGAACGGCAATACGCTGATCAGCGGCAATCAGCACGGCTACGTGCGCGAGGTGAATCCGAAGGGCGAGGTGGTCTGGGAAATCAATAAGGACGATCTTCCCGGCATCACGCTGCACACCGTCCAGGAAGTCTCGCGGCTTGCGAACGGCGATACGCTGATCAACAACTGGGTGGGTAACGTTCCGCTGGCGCAGTGGCCCACAGTCGTGCAGTTAATCGAAGTCACGCCCGATAAGAAAGTCGTGTGGGCGCTGCGCGATTGGACGGTCCTGGGGCCCGCGTCGTCAACACAGTTGCTCGATCAGCCGGGCAAGCCCGAAAAACGGGGATTGCAGCGCTGACTTAGATTCCAATCCCGGCAAGTCGTTCGACGGCATGCCCGAGGATTTTGTGCCTACCACACCCTGCAGCGGTTTTCCTTGACCATGGGCTGGCCAGTCTTGCAAGAGAAGGCCTTCTGGAACTCCGGCATATTGACCACCAGGCCGTTCACTCGGTACTTGCCTGGCGAGTGCGGGTCGGTGATGGCGTTGGCGCGCAGGTCTTCGGGGCGGACGTTCTCGCAGGCCCACTGGGCGTAGCCGACGAAGAAGCGCTGCTCCGGGGTGAGTCCGTCGCTATCGGTTAAAGTCTGGCCCTTGGTCTGGTCCTTCCAGGCCATCCAGGCGAGGATGAGGCCGCCGAGGTCGGCGACGTCTTCGCCTTCGGTGAGCTTGGAGTTGATCTTGATGTAGTCGAT
>JBOGLI010000473.1:0-7612 GCA_050746165.1 Terriglobales bacterium
CTGCCACTCCGGACGGCAAGTACCTGGTGATCGCGCGCCAGGACGGCACCGTTATCTATGACCTGGTTGCGCAGGCCGTCGCCGCGCGTGAGACAACGACCACCGGAAATCGCTTGGTGGCCGCCTACCGAGATCTGGGAAATCCGAATGCCTTCGCCTACCAGGTGACTGCCGCCGGGGTCCTCTCGGCCATTGACCTGCGTACCGGGTCGCCGACCTTCGGCTCCATCGTGGCAAGCGCCAATGCAGCGACCGCCGATCCTTATTACAACAGCACCGCCATTCAGCCGGACGGCATCCTGGTCTCGGCCGACGGCACGAAGGTGTTTACCACCGACTTTGGCGGCCTGATTACCACCGTGAACGTCGCTTCCCTGCTGGCGAATGCCGGGGGAGCGGCCTTCAATACCACCACCTATCCGAACCAGTTCGACTTCAACTCGATGTTCGGCGGGCCGGTGGACGTCACGGCAGTGGTCGGCGCGCCGACCGTTACCGGTGTCACGCTCAATCCGCCGGCGCCGACGCCGGGCACAGCCGTCACGCTCACGATCAACGGTACGAACTTTGCCCCCGACGCAATTGTCTTCGGTGGCGGCGACCGTTTCAATCCGACCGAGATCGCTTCGGTCACTCCGACGCAAATCACGGTGCAGACAACGATTTCCGCAAGCGATACCAGCGGCACGTTCGACATCGGCGTGACCAATCCGAACCTGACAACCGCCAACCAGGAGAATGTCAGCGGAATCTTGCGGAATGCCGTCACCATAGCGTCCGCCGGGGTGACCGACACGATCGGCGTCATCGCCGGCAGCAATGCAGTCGTACGCGTGTCTCCGAGTTTCTCCTCCTCCGCGCCGCCGTCACCGCCGTTCTTGACTTTAGCTACCTCCATCGCTCTGACCACCGACGGGGCGTATGCGTTTTCTCCGATCGGCGCGACGGGCGTCGACGTCGTGAATTTCGCTACCGGCGTTCACACCATTCACTCGGTGCCAAACAACGGCGTCATTCTTCCGAAGGTGTTGCGCTCGGTCGATCCAAACACCGCCGCATCGATCGTCTATTTCACCGACGGCAGCACGCTCTTCGAACTGGACGCCAACCCCGCTTCCGGCAGCTTCGGCAACTCGCTTGGCAGTATCGGCGCGGGCATTCCATCGGCCGCCTTAACGTCCTCGATCGCGGCATCCCCGAACGGCAGGTACGTGTACGCGGCGGAAACGAACACGGGATTGACGCCCGGTCAGCAGGTGCTGATCTATGACTTCCTCTCTGGCACCAGACCGGCCAGCCTCGCCTTGAGCAACGTCGGCGCCTCTACATCGCAGCCGTCCACCATCGTTACCCCGGACGGCAAGTACCTGGTCTTGCGTTTGTCCAATACTTCGCAGCTCGGCCTGTTCAACCTCGCGAATCCTCTCGCACCGGTGTTGACGAACACGCTCACGGCAAACCTGCCGGCTGGCTACACGGGCGCGAACTTCTCGAATTACCTCGTCGCAAAAGACCGACTGTATGCGCTTGGCACCGCGGCCGATAGCGCGAACTTCGGACATACCTTCCTGGAGATTTTCCGATACGACCCGTCGGGCGCCAACTTTAGTTCGGTGCAGACCCTTATCAACGACCGCCTGTATCCCGGCCCGATGCAGATCAGCAGCGACGGCTCCAAGCTGTACATCGCGGACTCCTCCGGCGATGACGTCACCGTCGTCGACATTATTAAAGCCAGTTACGGCGATCCGAACGCGGTCGTTGCTTCGCTGAATGCACCGTACGGCCCCAGCGCGATTGACGTCCCCTACAGCGCCGCCTCGCCGACGTACGGGTTGACGCTGGCGATGACGCACACGCCGGAGCCGGCGGCTCGGACCGGCCTGGTCACGTTCGTTTTGACGGCGACGAACACCGGCAATGCCGACCTGACCAACACAACAATCACGAATCCGCTGCCGTCGGGAACTTCATTCATCTCGACCAACTCGACATGCGGGCTCGTCTCGACGACGATCACCTGCACCATCGGTGTCCTTCCCGCCGGAGCGAGCATCAAGACGTCGTTCACGTTGCTGATGCCATCGGTCATCTCGGGCGTGACCGACACAGCGACCATTCTCGCAACCGAATATCCGACGGGAACGATCGCCACCAACACGGTGAATATCGGAAACGGCGCAGACATCAGCGTGACGGCCAGCGCGTCCCCAGGCACCACGACTCCCGGCGGGAGCGTCACCTTTAACACAACCGTTACAAATAATGGTCCGGACAATTCCGGCGCCACCGTCACCGAGACGCTGCCAGCGGGATTTGCATTCGTGTCGGCGTCGTACAACAACCCGTCCTCCGGCAGCGGGCCGTGCACCGTATCGGGCCAGGTGGTCACGTGCAACGCAGGATCGCTTCCCTACTCAGGCACGCCGACGAGCGCAACCATCACGCTCACGGCAACCGCCGGCTCGCAGCTTGGATTGTTCTCGCTCGGAGTGCAGGCGGCGCCGCAGAACAACGAAGTCAACGCGCTCAATAATTCCACTACCGCGCCCGTGATCGTGTCCGGAAGCGCCAACGCGCAGGAAGCGCTGATCATCGACGAGAACGCGCAATCCTCCCTGCGTTTCCTGCAGCCGTCAACTCTGACCGAGTTCAACTCGATTCCCCAGTTGATGGGCGTCCCGCGCATCCCGGCGGTGGTCTCGCCTAACGGGCGGCTACTGTTTACCGGATACAACTACATCGGAGCGATCGACCTGAGCCTCAAAGCCGAGATCCGGCGGATCCCGGTGGCGGCCACGGGGGCGTACCAACTCACGCCGGACGGCAAGACCCTTGTCGTGCCGGTGAACGATTCGGTCGTCCTCGTCGATACGGCCACCTTCCAGACAACGATCATCAATTTGAACGGCTTGGTCGGCGACGACGCGAGCAAAACGTCCGACATACGGCTGAACGCAGCCGCGATTGCCAATAACAAAGCGTACTTCAATCCGAATGGGACCTTTGCCGGAGCGACGCTCGGCCTGCCTGTCATCGTGGTCGACCTCTCGTCGCATGCTGTCTCTACGATTTCCGTGCCGGGCACCGGCACGGGGGCGAATGTCAGCTTTGAGCTTTCCGGGCTAGCCGCCACGCCCGATGGCCACTACCTGGTCGTGCAGCGAACCGATGGGCTTGCCGTCATTGACCTGACGAACAATTCAGTCGTTTCCTGGAACCCATTTATCGCCGGCGCGAACAATATTAATGTCGCGACAGTGCGCACCGCGACCGATCCAAACCAGTTTGCTTACGTGCTCACCGTTCAGCCGCGCCGTCTGTACCAGATCGACCTGCGCGCCGGTTCGCCGACATTCGGCCAGTCGATCGGCCGTGTCTCCAATTCAAGCACTCAAGATGAATACGGGTACGGCGGTATTGCCTGGGGGCACCTGGCCGTTGCCGCCGACGACCGCACCGTGTTCAGCGATGATTTCTTCAAAGCGATCACGAAAACCGATACCACGCGGATTCAAACCAGCCAAGCGACTGCGGCCACGACCACCGTCCTGCAAGGTATTGATCTGAATTCTTCCAGCCTCGCGCTGGTGGACTTTTCGCCCGTCGCCGGAGCGCCGACAATTTCGTCGATCAGCCCGAGCGTCATTACCACCGACGGCGCGACGGTCACCGTTAACGGCGCCAATTTCGCCACTGACTCCGTAGTGCGCTTCGGACAGGGCGCGCCCATTGCCGCGACCTATATTTCCGCGACGCAATTGCAGGTCACGATCCCTCCTGGAGTTCCCGCCCAGTCGGCCATGGACGTAATCGTTACCAATCCAAACACGGCCGCGCCGGTATCGCAGCAGAGCCTGAGCGGCATCCTGCGCGCAGTTTTCTCGGTACAGTTGCCCGCTTCGGTGCGGTTGGCATCACCGCTGGTTTCGCCGATGCTCAGCAACGGTGTTACCTTCATCGACCGGTACAGCCAGTTCAACGCCATCGCGCAGAACCCGCTGCACGAAGTGCAAGGCGCGGGCGCAATCACCTCCGATGGCGGATACCTCATCACGCCGGTAAGCGGCGATCAGATCAATTCGACCACTCCCGTGGACGCCGGTATTGCCATCACGAATCTCGCGACCGGCGCTACCACTATCCAGACGTCCCCCATCCAGGCTACGGCGGCCGGCGCGGTGAGCATAATCCGTTCGGTGAATCCGGCCGGAGGCGCGCCGGTAATGTACCTGTTGGCAACCAACGACTCCTACACGGACGTGGTCGTGGAAATGATCGACGCCAACCCCGCCTCCGGGACTTTCGGTACGGTGCTCGCGTCGGTGAATGCGGGCGTGCCTTCCGGACAATATCCGGGACCGATTGGCCTAGCCGCGACCCCCGACGGGCGGTACGTGTTCGCCGGGAGCGAAGACCTGAACACCGGTAGTTCGACCTATCGGGTGTACGTCTTCGACATGCTGAACCATACCCTGCTCTGGAGCTTCAACCCGGCAAATTTCGGAGCCGCCCAGAATCAGCGCCTCATGACCTTCGCCGGTGGTGACCTGCTGATGGTCATGTCGAACAGCGCGAATATTGGCGCGTTTGACGTAACCACAACCCCGGGAACAGCGGTGCTGGATGGCACGCTAACCGGCATTCTGCCGGAGGGTGCGACTTCGTTATCGGTTCGGGGCTTCGATTTCGCGGGTAATCTCGTCTATGTCTCCGGAATGGCAACGTTCTCGAGCGGAGCGACCGCGCCTACCCTTGAGGCCTTCCATTTCGACAAACCGAACAACAACTACTCCGCCCTGGGCCAATACACGGCATCGCCTGTCACGGACTCCGGTCCGCTGGCGGTCAGCAGCGATGGAACGCAGATTTACCTGACTGCGACCGGGAACGACCAGGTGCAGATATTTGACACGGCCAAGCTCACCAGCAACACGGCGGGCGCGCTGGTCGCCAGCTTTGGCACGCCCTTTGGACCCGCCAAGTTCGTTGCCAACGGCGCCGCGTCCGTGCCTTCCACCGACCTGCAACTGACCATGACGGCATCACCGGAACCTGTTGCGATCGGCGGCGTGCTCACCTTCCATTACACCATCAGCAACAACGGCCCGCTGGAGGCGACGAACGTCGTTTTGACTGACACTCTACCGGCGGGAACGTCCATCGTCGGTTCGCCTTCGATTTCTTGCGGCGCCGCAACGTGCAGTTGCAATAACGCTTCACCGCTGGTTTGTTCGGTCAGCACGATCGGCGTCAGCAGTTCGGTCACCGGGACGTTCTCGATCACGGCGCCTGCTTCCGCCGGCAGCTATACGAATAACGCCAGCGTTGTGGCCGACCAGGCAGCCACCACCACGTCGAATTCCATTTCGGTGAGCGGGACGGCTGTCGTCGGCGCGGACGTGAGCGTCACCATCTCGCAACCCACCAACCCGGCACTTACGAATACCGCGGTTACCTACACCGTCGTTGTGAACAATGCCGGCCAGAATGACGCGACCGGAGTCAGCCTCCAGTTGGATGGCGGCAACAACTTCAGCGTGCCCTCGTCCATCACGACCACCCAGGGCACATGCACGAACAATCCGCCGAACTGCTCGCTCGGCACCATTGTGGCCGGCTCCAGCGCGACCGTTACCGTGACCACCACTTCGAAGTATCCGGGATCTTTCACCGTCCTCGCGGCGTCCACCGCGAATGAAGCTGATCCCAACCCCGCAAACAACACGGCATACCAGACGACCATGTTCCTGCCGTCGCTGAATGCAGCGAGCCGGTTCATTGTGCCGGACTGGTCGAGCGGACGCTTGCGGCAGTACGCGGTCAGTACGAATACCGAAGTTGCGATCGGCAACGAACCCACGGCGGGCTACGCTGTGGGAGCAGTTGCCGTGATGCCGAACGGCCGGATCGGCTTCACTTCGCAATTCTCCAACTACGTTTCGGTGGTTGACTTCAGTATCGGTAAAGAAATCGCGCGCATTCCTATCCGCGCCCGCACGCTGGCGCTGACGCCGGACGGAACCAAGCTGTTGCTCGTCAACGGCCTGGCCGACGAGCTGGACGTCGTGGATACGTCAACGCTCAACGTCGTCAACCAGATTTCTTATAACGGTCTCAGCGGCTTGGGAGACGATCCAAACTCCGCCGACGTGAATGCCGGCGGAATCGTCTTGGTAGGCTCGAAAGTATATTTGAATGCGCAGGGCACCCAGTTCAACCTGACTACCGGCTTCCCCATCATTGTTATCGACCTGAACTCCAACAGCGCAGCGGTCGTTCCGGGCTCGGATGTCGGCCGTGGCTACGGGTTGCCGAATGCAATCGGCGCAACGCCCGACGGCAAGTATGTCGTCGCGCTGCGCACTGCCGGCACGCAATCTCTCGTCATCGACCCGGCGACCGACGCAGTGTTGTTCACCTTCACCAACTTCGCTCCCGGCTCGGGGGCAATGGCAATCACCGCCGATGCGAACGACCCGCACGGTTATCTCGCCTACATCAGCACCGGACTGAAGACCAACGTGCTCGACTTGCGCCAGGGCTCGCCCACGTTCGGGCAGTTCCTGATCGGTGGGGGTGGTGTCTCGGTCGCGACCGGAAATGCGGGAATCACCACCGTCCTCTCCTCCGATGGCAGCCGGTTGTACGTTGCCGCGGGAGCCCCCAGCACGACAGCTCCGCAGGTGGATGTGTATGACACTGCCGCCCTGCTGACCAGTCCCGCCACCGCATACTTGGGCGGACTGCATATCAGCGACTATGTCACGCGCGCGTTCACAGCCATCACGGATACCACCGTCCCCAGCGGCGCACCCACCATCTCTTCGGTGACGCCGGCGGCGGTGGTTTACGAGCAGCCGACGCAAGTCGCGATCAATGGTTCAAATTTCTCGTCCGACGCACGGGTACGCATCGGTAAAGGTGACCTGATCGTCCCCGATTCCATTTCGCCGACGCAGTTGCTGGTCACCGTTCCGGCGCAGACCCCGGCGGGAACGCTGGACGTCACGGTGGTTGATCTCAATTCCGCGGCTCCGCAGTCACAGCAGTTGACGGCTGCAGTTGCCACCGCGACTTTGACGGTCGCTCCACCGGTTTCGTTCGCGCCCAAGTACCAGGTCGTCGGCCATGACTCCGGCGATGGATCCGTCTTCCAGATGGTGCGCTCGAGCACGCCGGCATTCGTCAACCAGATCGCGCTCGTGCCGGGTGCCGTGTCTCCGGACGGATCGACCTTGTGGGTGCCGATCACGGCCGGACTGCTGCCCTACAACTTCGATACGCACACCGGGACAGTAGTTACCGGAATTCCGAATGCCCAAAATGTCGGCGGCATCGCTACCGGAATCGATCCCGTGACGTCCCATGCGGTGGTGTACCTGGCCACGCACGGCACCGGAACGACGTTCGACACAATGCTGGAGATCGTTGACGCCGCCTCGAGTTCGCCGACGTTTGGACAGGTGCTGCGCACCATCAACGCGAACTTGAACGATCGGTCAGTTGCCTATTCGGCCGCGGCCACGCCTGACGGACGCTATGTCTATACCGCTACCTATTCGACGACAGGTCGGCTGGTTATCTATGACACTCTTACCAACACCTCGAC
>JBOGLI010000474.1:0-1545 GCA_050746165.1 Terriglobales bacterium
GTACAACGACCTCATCGTTGGCAATACCAATGGCGCCCCCGTTTTCCTGAAAGACGTGGCCAACGCCAAACAAGGAGTCCAGGACGAACGCATCGACATGCGTGTCTGGGTTCGTGGCTACCATCAGCCGGGAGCAAATGTCTTCATCGGCGTGTATCGCCGGGCGGGAGTTAATGCGGTCGAGGTGGCCAAGTCGGTTCGCGACTTGTTGCCCTCGATTCAAGCGCAACTGCCCAGCTCGGTCCTCCTGTTTACGGCCTATGACCGCTCGCAGACCATCGTTACCGGCATCAACGATGTGAAGACCACGCTCTATATTGCCTTCGTGCTAGTGGTCATGGTCATCTTCCTGTTCTTAGGTCGCGCGACCGACACGCTCATCCCGGCCGTAGCCCTCCCCCTCTCCTTATTACTGACGTTCGTCGCCATGAGCCTCCTCGGCTATAGTCTCGACAACTTATCGCTGATGGCGCTCACGCTAGCGATCGGCTTCCTCGTTGACGACGCCATCGTCTTCCTCGAAAACACGGTTCGCCTGATGGAAGGCGGCCTCAACGCCTTCGACGCCTCACTCGAATCGGCCAAGGAAATCAGCTTCACCATCTTGGCGATGACGCTGTCCCTCGCCGCCGTCTTCATCCCACTCGTCTTCATGAGCGGACTGATGGGCCGCATCTTCCGCGAGTTCTCCATCACCATCGTGATCTCGATTCTGGCCAGCGGCATCGTCTCGCTCACGCTGACACCGCTCATGACCTCGCGCCTCCTCAGCAATCGCGGCGAGGGCGCGAAAAAGACTTGGATGGAGCGCTGGTTCGGCGCGATCGAGCGCCGGGTGCTCGATATCTACGGCCGCCAGCTCTGGTTCTTCCTCCGCCAGCGCTGGATCTCCGCTGTCATCTGGGTCGTCTGTCTTATCGGCACGGGCTACCTCTTTTATGTGGTTCCAAAGGCCTTCCTGCCCGTCGGCGACAGCTCTTTTATTCGCGGCGTGCTCGTCGCGCAGGAAGGCTCCTCGCCCGAGCAGATGCACGCCTATCAGACGCAAGCCGAGAAAATCATGAGGGCAAATCCTGCCGTTCGCAGCACCTTCACGATGAGCGGCAACGCCGCCTTCCTCGGCGCGAATCAAGCTTTCCTGATCGCCTTCCTGAAGCCGCCATCGCAGCGTGCGCCGATCGCCCAAGTTGCCGGCCAACTCATGGGGGGAATCGCCAGCACAATTCCTGGCGCGATAGCGTTCTTGCAGCCCAACCCGGCGCTCGAAATCTCCACCGGCGCCACCGCCAACGCGCAAGGCCAATTTGCCTACGCGCTCTCCGGTATCGATTCCAAGGAGGTCTACGACACCGCCGGCAAGATGATGGCGAAGATGCACGAGTATCCCGGTTTTCTCTTCGTCAACTCCGACCTCTACAATCACACGCCCAGCCTGCAAGTCGACATCTTGCGCGATCAGGCCAAGCTCTACGGAGTCTCCGAGACCCGCATCCTCACGCTCCTCCACGACGCCTACTAACAGAACTACAGTTACCTGATCAAGAA
>JBOGLI010000475.1:0-2926 GCA_050746165.1 Terriglobales bacterium
GTGTAGTTGGCTTGGGCCGAGACTGACGCCATCGTGTCGGCCAACAGGAAGTGCCCAAATACAAGGATTAACGACAAAGTGAGTAGCCGGAACCATCCTCTAAACAACATCGACCTATCCTCCAGCCGGGATTGACCGCCCTCCCACAGAGGCGACTCCCGCACTGGATACCGATTGCATCAACCAGGGTTCCAAGCGACTGCATGCGGAGATGATGAATTTCTGGTTTGTGCGAACCCATTCCGGATCAGGTCACTAGCCCGGGATGGCAGTGCGAGAGTCGCGGTCTTCGGAAGCCATACATTTCCAAATCATGAATGTCGAACTGCAAAGCGTTGCAAGTTGGGGAATGCATTCTTCCCAGTCGGCGGCAGTCAGGCTTGCGCGCCCTCGCTTCGTTCACAATCGAACTCGCGCATGAGATCACCGGGCCGGTCCAGCCCGGCCGCGGATCCATGCGGTTCTCCCGGCCAGCAGCGGCTATTTACGTTGAAACTTCTCCCCGGCTCATGGCTCTAATCGCGGTGGGGATTGGCTATCATTGGCTGATCATCAGCAACCTGGGCCCGCACACGTTGGAGGAAGCGCTTGGAGCGTCGTAATTTTCTAAAATCCGCCGCATTCTTGGGCGCCGGGCTCGCCCTGTCGCGATCTGCGTATTTGTCTGCAGAACCTACACCGTCGGCGGGTCCTTGGCGGATGTTTGATGTCACCACTGAAGTCGAGGTATTAAGACCAGCGGGCGTCACGCAGGTCTGGTTACCGGCCGCTCTGGTCCAAGACACCCCGTATCAGCAGACGCACTCCAATACCTTCCACGCCGAGGGGGGAGCAGCAAGAATTGTGAAGATCGAGCAACAGGCGCTCGGGATCGTGGCCGCGACATTCCCGATGGGAGTTCGGCCCGTCCTGACGCTGAACAGCCGCGTTTCGCTCAAGGACTACGCTGTCGATCTCGACGTTCGCGAGCCTACCGCGCGTCCTCGCGCCGAGCTCGAGTATTGCCTGCGCCCTTCAAAATTGGTGCCCACCGATGGCATCGTGAAATCAACGGCGGATAAGATCACGCGGGGAGCACACAGCGACCGGGACAAAGCTCGTGCGATCTATGAGTGGATCGTGGACAACACGTTTCGCGATCCAAGGGTTCTGGGTTGCGGAAGGGGCGACATCCGATTCATGTTGGAGTCCGGCGACATGGGCGGCAAATGTGCGGATTTGAACGCGCTTTATGTCGGCCTGGCGCGCGCGGCTGGATTACCGGCGCGCGACGTGTATGGCGTCCGCGTTGCCAAGTCCGAGTTGGGTTACAAGAGCCTCGGAGCAGCCTCGGCCAACATCACCAAGGCCCAGCACTGCCGCGCGGAGGTCTATTTAAAGGATCATGGGTGGGTTCCGGTTGACCCCGCCGATGTTCGCAAAGTAGTTTTGGAAGAACCTCCGGGAAACCTGCCCTTAAACGACGACGTGGTGAGTCAGGCGCGTACGCGGCTTTTCGGTTCCTGGGAGATGAACTGGATGGCCTACAACTTCGCGCATGATGTGGCGCTGCCGGGATCGAGCGGCCCTACGATTCCGTTTCTCATGTATCCGCAGGCCGAGACTGGCGAAGGACGGCTCAATAGCCTTGACCCGAACGACTTTCGCTACGAAATCACCACAACGGAATTCCATTCCTGATAGCGGACGGCGAGCCGGCATTTACCCGCGAACGCCTGCCGCAGCACTTTCGCGGTCAAAGTCGGTGAGCAATTCGCCTACTTTCGCCAGCCCAGTTTCGAGATGTCGCCGATCGCCGGCAAAGCCGATCCGGAAGAACTGGTCCATGCCGAATTGCGTGCCCGGCACAAGAAGAACGTCTTTGCGCTTGCGCAGCTCTTCGACCAGCACGTCGGCGCTCCATGGGCGGTTATAACCGACCCAGGCGATTCCCCCGGCTTGCGGGGGAATGTGACGAAGCAGATCGCCCCGTTCGCCAATCCACTGACGCACCGTCTTGTAGTTCTCGTTCAGGATTTGGCGAGAGCGCTCGAGGATCCAGCGCCGCTTCCCTTCTTCGAGCGCGATCGCCGCCAGTTTATCGGTGAGCATGGAAATGCCGATGCTGGTGTAGTCGTGGACGCCCCAGAGCCTCTCGACCATATCCGCCGGCCCAACGATCCACCCGGTGCGCAACCCTGGCAGCGCATAGGCCTTCGACAGCCCACCCGTACACAACACGCGGTCATACCGGCCCCATCGTGTTGCGGAAAGCTCGCCGTCGAACTCAGCGCCCCGATACACCTCGTCGGCGAGCACCCACGCGCCAACCTCCGCTGCGCGTTCGCAAATCTCGCGCATAGTTTCCGCGGACATCACCGCTCCGGTCGGATTGTTCGGATTGCAGATGGCGATCAGCTTGGTGCGCGGGTTCACGGCCTGGCGCAGCTCCGCCGGGTCGAACTGCCAGCCCAGGGTTTCGCGCAACCAGAGGGGACGTACGATGGCGCCGAACGCTTCCGCCACGCCGGCGATCTGCATGTAGTTGGGCTGCATGAAGACGACTTCATCGCCCGGCTCGAGCAGCGACCATGTGATGACGAAATTCGCCTCGCTGCAGCCGGAGGTCATCAGCACATTTGCAGCCGACGCTCCCGGATAGAGGGCGGCGACGCGCGAGCGCAGTACTTCACTGCCGTTGGTCTGCGGGTAGCCAAGCGGCTGGCGCAGGACGCGCGCGAGTTCGTCCTTGTCGGTAACCAGTTCTTCGACAGTGAGCGGGTGGACGCCGCTTTCCGAGAGGTTGATTCCGACCTGGTTCTCCCAAACCGATTGCCAACGCTCGAGGGTGAAGGGCGCGATCTTCATGTAGACATCCTAATCGGGTCATCTGGACATCGGGCCATCGGGTCAACAAAAAACAACACCGTTGGCGGTTGACCCGATC
>JBOGLI010000476.1:0-2408 GCA_050746165.1 Terriglobales bacterium
GCATGGGTGATGGCGAACGATCCGGCAAACGATGATTTTCACCAGGCGTTGCTCGGCCTGACGAAGGACTCCGCTCCGTCGGTACGCGCGAACGCGGCGGTATCACTCGTGAGATTCAATGATCCCGCCGGTCACCAGACGATTGTCGATATGCTCGATGATCCACATGCGTCGTCTGACCAGCAGTGGGAGGCCCTGCGCGCGCTGCGCGTGATCGGGACGAAGGATGACCTCGCGCTAGCCCAACGGTTCACCGGATCGAGCGAAGAGCGCGTCCGCGACGCGGCCGGCGACGCTGCGCAGGATATTCAGGACAGGATGAAGGAGAAGAAGAAATCGGGGAATTGATGAATTGCAGAATTGCGGAATGCAAAGACTGGGGTTTCAAGTCCCCAATTACGCGATTCCGCAATTCCGCAATTTACTTGCTGGCTGAGTGCTTTCCCAGCGCCGCCTCGACGTCGTCAGGCCCGAGCTTCTCGCCCTCATTGAGCCGCTTGAGCACCGCGTCAATGATGTCCTTGGCCTCGTCCTTGGCGAAGTTGCGGATGAAGCCATCGTAGAAGTGCTCGCCCGCCATGGCCTTGTTAATTTCCCACTCTTTATTGTTTTCGTTCAGTTCGGTGTAATAGACGACGCGGTATTTGCCGGAGTACGTGCTGTCACGGTAAATCTCGAACATCACCTTATCGGATTCCATTGCCATCGGCGGCTTCCCCACATTCAGTTGAATCTCTTATATTACCAGCCACGCGGGAGGGGCTGCGCCTCATCCTGGAATATCGTTCTCTTCGATACAATAATTTCCCATGCCCGCACAGTCATATTTCAGCCCGGATTTGTTCGCATTCCTGAAGAAGCTCAAACGCAATAACCGCCGCGAGTGGTTCGAGAAGCACCGCTCCGACTACGAGACTTTCGCCCTGCGCCCGGCCGTTCACTTCATCGAGGACTTTGCGCCGGTGTTGTACCAGATCAGCCCTTACCTGGTCGCCGACGCCCGCCCGCACCGCGGCTCGTTGTTCCGCATTTATCGAGATACGCGTTTCTCGCACGACAAGCGCCCCTACAAATCGCACCTCGCCATGCATTTTTCGCACCCAGGAAAGGACGTCCACTCACCCGGCTTCTACCTTCACTTGGAACCCGGCGGATGTTTCGCGGCGGCGGGGCTGTGGCACCCGGACTCTCCCACGCTGCTCAAGGTGCGCAATGCGATCGTCAGCCGTCCCGCGGAATGGCGAAAGCTGCGACGCCTCATCAACTGGGACGACGCTAGCAGACTCTCGCGGCCGCCGCGCGGTTTTCCCGCCGCGCACGAGTTCGTTGAGGATCTGAAACTGCGCGACATCGGGACCTCGGTCGAGTTCACCGACGAGCAGGTCTGTTCCCCACGCTTCCTGCAGACCTTCGCCGCCACCTGCCGGAAGATGGCGCCCCTGGCCGAGTTCCTGAGCGGGGCGGTGGGACTGAAGTTTTGAAGGCCGTATTTCGTATTTCGTGTTTCGTGTTTCGCGTTTCGTGTTACGTGTCCCTTCCATTTCGCATGAGCAATCGTGCGATTTCCGGCGAAACACGAGACACGGAACACGGCTTTTTTGAGACAACGCGCTCCCTCGATTTGTTCCCGACATATTTTTTCTCCCGCGGTCGCGCCACGGGAACCTGTGCGCGCCGTGATTGTCTAACTCACCAGGAACGGCCGTTCCTCCGAAAAGCTGATTGCTGACAGCCGGTCGCTGTCTTCAGGAGGAACCATGTTTGAAGATTCGCTGTTCGCCACCAATCCGCGCCGCAACCCGCAACGGGGCTGGTCGGCGGTGATGTCTTTCGCCCTGCAAGCAGCGCTGGTGATACTGCTCATCGCCGTGCCCCTTTTCTATACGGAGGCGTTGCCGATGGATTACGTGCGCTCGTTCGTTGAAATGCCTGCGCCACCGCCTGGGCGTCCGCCTGCGCCGCCGCACGACGCGAGTGCACATCACGCGTCGCCGAGCAACCTGGAAGGCGAGCATGTGCTGGAGATCCACGAGATACCGAAAGGTCCGCCGAAACGCATCGTCGACGAGGTCGGACCATCGCACTGGGGGCCGGGAGTGTATGTGGTCGGCAGCACCGGTGGAACGGATTCGGACAACCCGATCACTGGCGTGTTGGGCGGAACGGGGCGAGACGCGCCTGTTCCGCAGCCTCCGGCTCCAACGAAACCGGTACCGATTTCCCATATAAGCGAGGGCCTGCTGATCCACAAAGTCATGCCCGCATATCCTGAGATAGCTCGCATGGCGCATCAGCAAGGGACGGTGGTGCTGCACGCCATCATCGGCCGCGATGGGACGATCCAGCAATTGCAGGCGGTCAGCGGCCCGCCTCTGCTCCTGCACGCTGCCATAGAGGCGGTGCAGCAG
>JBOGLI010000477.1:0-2941 GCA_050746165.1 Terriglobales bacterium
TCCCATGGTTGTAATGGGGGTGGTCCTCGGCGCCCTGAGTTACGTCTTCGATCCGTTTAACCACGGTGTGAAGCAGGTTTCCTGGCTCCAATTGCAGGATGTCGCTCTTTGGAAGCTGGCAGGCTGCGTGCTTGCGGGACTTTTGATGCTGCCCTCCTGGCCGCTTCCCAATCGAGCGAACTCGTACTTCTCGTTGAATGCCCCAAGCTGGTCGCTCATGTGGGAGTACCTAGCTAATATCGCCTTCGCGCTGCTGCTGTGGCGCATGAGAAAATCGATACTGCTGATCGTGGCTCTCATAGCCTCCATAGGGGTGGTCATGACGGCACGCGAGTACAACACGTTGATCGTCGGTTATGCCTGGGGACAGATGTCCGGCGCCCTGGTTCGAACAGCATTTTCCTTCTCTGCGGGTCTGCTGCTGTATCGATACCGGTGTGCGATCCGTTCGCCTCTCGGGATCGTGAGTCTCTCAGTCGTGCTGGCTCTGAGCTTTATCGTGCCGTTCGCCCGCTGGACGTGGATCTACGAAACCATCGTGGTGATCGTGATGTTCCCGCTCATCGTGGCAATCGGGGCCGGCAGCGAAGTCTCCCCGGCGATGGCACGGATCTGTCGGCTGCTCGGACGGATTTCCTACCCGCTGTATCTCATTCACTATCCAGTCTGCATGCTTTTCGCCAATTACTATTGGACGCGCGGGCATGGGATGCAAGGATCCGGCATTCTCGTCCTGGTATTGGCGGCATTGATGCTATTGCTCGCCTACGGCGTCGTGACGCTGTATGACGAGCCGCTGCGGAACAGACTGACTCGGGTTCGCTTGGCACTGCACCCGCCGGCGGCGCAGACAGGGAGCGCCGCCTGCGTGGACACTCGGGTGTGACTGTCCGCCGGGGTGGATATGCGACATAAGACCGAAGGTGTTGCCGGTGACGGAATCAGTTCAAAATTCGGACAGGGGTTCGTTGCTGACCCTTTGCATTGTAGCTACAGTGAAATTCACAACAAGCAGCCATCGGGTACTCAGCTCCATTGGGGCGGCCCGGTCAATCGCGACATGATTTGATACCTCGATGAGCGGGACCTCCTCTTTCGAACTGCGTGTGACTCCCCGGACCGTCTCCGGTCCCGCGGCGGCCTTTGACCCTCTGGAGCTCGACTGGCTCACGGCGACGCCGGCGGACTTTCGCCAGCGGCTTCGCGCAATTCAACCCGATTCCAACCACTGCGGTGAGCTGCTTCATGGACTGGCGAATCATCGTGCCGATGCGGCGCTCGCCGGCACCTTCAACCGGGCAGTGAATCGGCTGCGGGCGAGCAGTACGGATCTTTCTCCATTGACGCCGTTCAGGCTGAGCATACTGTCGAATGCGACCGTCGACCTGATTGCAGATTCGCTGCCAATTGCCTCCGCGAGACATCGCGTTGCCCTCGATGTGAGGCTTGCACCTTATGACCAGGTGTTCCAACAGGCCCTCGATCGCGACTCTGAACTTTACCGAACGAGCCCGGACGCCATACTGCTGATGCTCGACCATCGATGGTATGGCCTGGCGATTCCAGCTCCTGGCGTCGGCGAGCGAATTCCAGCCGCGCTGGCGCGCCTGGCTGAGCTGCTCGATGCCCTACAGCGCACTGTATCTACACCCATCATCGTTCAGACGGTCGCGATGCCCTTTCAGCCGCTGTTCGGCAGCTTCGACCGCCGTGTCATCGGAACCGGGCGCGATGCGGACGGCCTGAACCGGGGCATCGTGGAACTCGTCCACGAGCGCGGCTGCTATCTGCTGGATGTGGCCGCGCTCTGCGATATTGTGGGCGCCGTTCGGTTTCACGACCCGGTTGCCTGGAATCTCTACAAGCTCCCGATGGCTTCGGGAGTCGTGCCGCTGTACGCGGATTGGCTTGGGCGACTGATAGGCGCCATGCGCGGTACCTCGCGCAAATGCCTGGTGCTGGATCTTGACAACACGCTATGGGGCGGAGTGGTCGGAGATGACGGATTGGAGGGGCTGCGCATCGGTCAGGGAAGCGCGGAAGGCGAGGCCTATCTGGAGATTCAGCGCCTGGCACTCGATCTAAAGCGCCGTGGAATCATCCTCGCCGTCTGCTCGAAGAACGACGAGCAGACCGCCCGCTCGGTCTTCCGACAGCACCCCGAGATGCTCCTCAAGGAATCGGACATCGCGGTGTTTCAGGCGAACTGGCTCGACAAGCCAAGCAATCTCGAGGCGATCGCAAAGTCGCTCGACATCGGCGTCGAAGCATTGGTTCTGCTGGACGACAACGGCGCGGAACGCGCGCAGGTGCGCGCCGCATTGCCTCTGGTGGGTGTCCCGGAAGTCGGCAACGACCCTGCGCAGTATCCGGCGCTGCTCTGCGCCGCGGGCTATTTTGAAGCCGTATCGTATTCCGACGAGGATCGAACTCGCGCCGCGAGCTACGCCGCGAACGCCATGCGCGCCGAGGTCAAAGCCACGGCGCGCGATCTTGGGGACTATCTGCAATCGCTGGACATGGTCATCAGTCATAAAGCATTCGATGCGGCAAACCGGTCGCGCATTGCGCAACTGATCAATAAGTCGAATCAATTCAACCTCACCACCCGGCGGTATTCCGAGCCGGAAGTGACCTCGCTCGAGTCGGACGCGTCCAAGCACACATTTCAAACCCGGCTTCAGGACCGGTTCGGCGACTTCGGGCTGATCGGCGTCATGATCGCCGCGACGCAATCTGACGGCACGTGGGACGTTGACACCTGGCTGATGAGCTGCAGGGTGCTGGGGCGCAAGGTGGAGTGGTCGATGCTCAAAGCGCTGGTAGACGCAGCGGTGGCGGCCCGCGTTCCCTATGTCTTCGCAACCTACCTGCCGACTGCCAGTAATTCCATGGTTGCAGAGCATTACGACCGGCTGGGTTTCGCCAGGATATCCACCGA
>JBOGLI010000478.1:0-4914 GCA_050746165.1 Terriglobales bacterium
GTCTTGAAGTTCGTCCGCCTGCAGACCCTCGCCCAATTATTGGCGCGCAATGTTCGCGAAGAAGCTGCCACCGTCCCGCAGCCTGAGGTCCAGAAATACTACGACGAGCACAAGGACCAGTTCACCCAGGCCACTTTGCAGCGCATTTTCATTCCAAAATCCGCGCCAAATGAGAAGGACAAGCCCAACGAGGCGACCCTCAAGGCCGAGGCCGACAAGATTGAAGCAGCGGCCAAAACCCCCAGCGCCGACTTCAATCTGCTCCAGAAACAGGCCTACGACGATCTGAAGATCCCCTCATCTCCCCCGACCGTCGAACTCCAGGACATGCGTCGTGACAGTCTCCCTCCCGGCCAGCAGCAAGCCGTATTCAATCTCGCGCCCGGCGCCGTTTCCGAGCCGATTGACGAACCTGCCGCCATTTACATCTACAAGCTGGTTTCCAAGGATGTCCAGCCACTGGCGCAAGTGGAAGCCGAGATCAAGCGAAATCTCGAGCAGCAGCGTTTCCAGGCGGACATGGAGAAGATCGTTGCCGGCACCAAGCCCGAACTCAACCAGGCGTACTTTGGCGCCTCCGAAACCGGCCGCCCCGAGGCGCCGCGGGTTACAGTAACGCCAGGCAGCTCTCCTGCATCCAAAACTCCTACGTCGGCCCCGAAGAGCTCGTCGAATCCTCCGAAACCAAAATAGAAGCCCATGAGCGCGCGGCCTACAGTCGTCGTCACCGGAGTTGCAGGGAATCTCGGGCAGCGGCTACTGCCTCTTTTAAATGACTTCGACGTCGTCGGCATCGACATGCATCTGCCCGCCGACCCTTCTCGATTCGCCCGATTTGAGCGTCTCGACCTCGCCCGCGAATCTTCCTGCCGCGCCCTGACTTCCCTGCTCCTCGAAACCCATGCCGTCGCCGTCGTTCACCTTGCGTTCGTCATCGATCCCGTTCGAACAGGCGTGCTCGATACCGGCCACATGTGGCAGATCAACGTTGCCGGCACCGCGCGCGTGATCGAAGCCATTAGCGTTGCCAATCGCTCCGGCGGGGCGGTCCAGAAGTTCATCTTTCTCAGCAGCGTCTCCGCCTACGGTCCGGAACTTCCCCACCCCGTCAGCGAAGATTACCCGCTCGGCGCGCACACGCTCACGTACGCGATCCACAAACAAGAGGCCGACGACGTGGTCCGGTTGCGTGCCTCGCAAATGGGAGCCTGCACCACGTTTATTCTCCGGCCACACATTTTCGTCGGCGGGACGATGCAGAATTACCTCGTCGGCGCACTTCGTGGTACGGCCGGAGGCAAAGGCCGTCTCGGCGATTGGGTTCGCCGCAAGGGCAAGCGTCTTCCCTTCCTGGTTCCGTCAGGCGACGAGTACCTGGTCAAACGCTTTCAATTTGTTCACGTCGATGACATGGCGCGTCTCCTCGCCTCGATACTGCGCCGCGACACGCGAAACCTGAAACTCATCATCCTCAATGTGGCTGGCCGCGGCGATCCCATCAGCTTGCAAATGGCCGCGCGCATTGCCGGCCAGCAGATCGTGCACCTGCCATCGGTTCGCCTCTGCCGCTGGGCGCTCGCGCTGCTCTGGAAGCTCGGTATTTCCTCCGTCCCGCCCGACGCTCTGCCGTACATGATCGGCAGCTACGTGATGGATACCAGCCGCCTCCGCGCCTTCCTCGGTCCCGACTACGCCAACGTAATCCGCTACACAACGGAACAGGCGCTCGACGAAACCTTCCACCCCGTCGCTGAGGAAGCCCGCCCGCTCACTACTTCGGCGACGGTCTGACTTCGAGCCTTAGCCGGAGTTGTGATGTGTCTTGTGCTATGAAAACGGTGATCTCGATTCCCGATGACCTTTTTGCTGAAGCGGAACGGATCGCGCGGAGCACACACAGATCGCGGAGCCGTTTGTTTGCAGACGCGATGCGCGAATACCTAAACCATCGTTTGCCCGACAACCTCACTGAAGAGATGAATCACGCCTCAAAGGTACTGGACAACGAAATGCGAGATTCATTCGTCTCGACCGCCGCCCGCAGAACTCTGGAGCGGACCGACTGGTGATTTCTCAGCCCTTCTCCTGATCGGAACCCGGCAACTGTTCCCGAGCGAGGCACACGTTCGCGGTATTCCCTCCCGCCCCCGCCTGCTATAAACTGTTGCGACCGCAACCGTCTGTAAATCCCGCACTCATGTAAGCACTCGCGCGGCTGCGGCATGGGCCCGTATCTCGATCAGGGGAAATTTCACGCATGTCCAGCCGGCCCGAATCCAGGCCGCCCGATCTGGGCGCGCTTCGCATCGACGACCACAAGCGTGGCGCGGGAAGCGCCGGCAAGCGAATCGCCGTCATTCTTGTGGCTTTGGTCGCAGTGCTGGCGATCGCCGGCGCCGTCTACGCCTACATGCCTCGGACGCCCGCGGTGGAGGTTGCGACGGTGCAACGGGCCGACACCGGTCCCCAGGTCCTACTGAACGCCAGTGGCTACGTGACGCCGCAGCGCCGCGCAACTGTCGCCGCAAAGATCACCGGGCGGGTAACCGGCGTCTTCTTCACCGAAGGCATGCACGTCCACCAGGGCTTTGTACTGGCGACGCTCGATGATTCGGACGCGCAACGGGCGCTGGCAGCAGCGACCGCCTACCGCAACGCCACGCAGGCATCCATCGCCGACCTCGACGTGCAATTGCAGAATGCGCAGCTCGAATTGCATCGCGCGCAGGAGTTGCAGAAGTCGGGCGTTCAGTCCCAGCAGGCGCTCGACAACGCGACCATGACGGCGAACAGCCTGCGCGCCAAGATCGCCTACACCAAGGAACAAGTTCTGGCTGCTGATGCGCGTGTCAAGGAAGCGCAGCAGGCGGTGGACAACACCGTCATCCGGGCGCCGTTTGAGGGAATCATCGTCTCCAAGGACGCGCAAGTCGGCGAAATGGTATCCCCAATTTCCGCGGGCGGTGGCTTCACCCGCACTGGAATTGCGACCATCGTCGATATGGCCTCGAACGAGGTTCAGGTGGACGTCAACGAGAACTACATTGCGCGCGTCAAGCCGAAGCAGGAAGTAACGGCGGTGTTAGACGCCTATCCTGACTGGAAGATTCCCTGCCACGTACGCACCATCATTCCCACGGCAGACCGGCAAAAGGCCACGGTCGAGGTGCGCATTTCGTTCGACAAGCTCGATCCTCGCATCCTGCCCGACATGGGCGTGAAGGTCACCTTCCTCGGCGAGGAAGCCAAGCAGGCGCAACCGACCGCCGCAGGTGTGATGATTCCGCAGGATGCGGTGCGCGACGACGGCGGGCAGAAGATCGTTTTCCTGGTCAAGGGTGATCACGTCGAGCGGCGCGCGGTGAAACTGGGCGATATCCGCGGCACGCAGGCGCAGATTCTGGCAGGCCTCTCCGCCGGAGACACCGTGGTGGTGAAGGGCCCGGCGAACTTAAAGGACGGCGAGGCAGTACAAGCCAAGCAATAGCGGTTCGTAACTCGGTTTCAGGAGTGTGGGGAATGGTGCGCGTGGACGGCAGCAAAGCAGGCGGCAGTTTGATCCAGGTGCGCGGTTTGGACAAGACCTACCGGCGCGGAGGCGAAGACATCGACGTGCTGCAAGGCCTGAACCTCGACGTGGACAAGGGCGATTTCGTCGCCTTCATGGGACCGAGCGGCTCGGGCAAGACGACCCTGCTGAACTTGCTCGGCGGGCTCGACGTTCCCACCCGCGGCAGCGTAACCGTGGCCGGAGACGAGATCACGCACATGTCGCGCGGCAAGCTCACCGAGTGGCGCGCCCGCCACGTCGGATTCATCTTCCAGATGTACAACCTCATCCCCGTGCTGACCGCATTTCAGAACGTGGAACTGCCGCTGCTGCTGACCAAGCTGACGAAAGCGGAACGGCGCACGCACGTGGAAACCGCGCTGGCCATCGTCGGCCTGCCCGACCGCATGCATCATTTTCCGCGGCAGCTTTCCGGAGGGCAGGAGCAGCGCGTGGCCATCGCCCGCGCCATCATTGCCGATCCTACCTTCCTCCTCTGCGACGAGCCCACCGGCGATCTCGACCGCAAGAGTGCCGACGAAGTCATGGAGCTGATCAAGCGTCTGGTCAAGGAGCACGGCAAAACCGTGCTGATGGTGACGCACGACCCCATCGTCGCCCGCCAGGCGAACCTGACCTTGCACCTCGAAAAAGGCGTCCTGGTGGAAGCCGGTGCGCACGGCGAAGTCGTGGGAGGAGGCGCCTCATGAAGTTCAGCCGCCTGATTCTCGCAAACTTGTTTCGCAAGAAAGTCCGGCTGCTGCTCACCATCGGCTCGTTTGCCGTGGCGCTGTTTCTGTTTGTGTTTCTAAGTGTGGTAAACGAAGCCTTCAGCCGCGGCGCCGACGTGGCTGGTGCGGATCGCCTGATGATCATCAATCGCACCTCGATCATCAACACCATTCCGCTTTCCTACCGCGACCAGATCCTGCACATCCCCGGCGTCAAATCCATCACGCACGACAACTGGTTCGGCGGCGTCTACCAGGACGAAAAGAATTTCTTTCCACAGTTTGTCATCGACCCGGAGAACCAGCGGCAGGTCTATCCCGAGCTGGTCGTTCCCGACGATCAGTGGAACAACTTCCTGAAAGACCGCAACGGTGCCGTCGTCGGCGCGGCGACGATGAAGCGCTTTGGCTGGAAACTCGGCGACCGTGTCCCCATCAAAACGACGCTCTACGGTCTTGCCGGCCATGCATGGGAGTTCAATATCGACGGCGTCTATCACGGCACCGATCCCAAAGCCGACGAGACACAATTCTGGTTCCAATGGGATGCATTTGAAGAGCGCGTCCCCGAGCGAGTGAAGGGACAGATCGGATGGTACATCCTGCGCGTCGATAATCCGGACGACTCGGTGC
>JBOGLI010000479.1:0-3165 GCA_050746165.1 Terriglobales bacterium
GACCAGCTCATCCGGGAACGCTGGGTCGTGAACGGTCCGTTAGGCCGGTTGCCGCGCGGTCGACGACCCACGTTCCTCCGCCTGAACGAGAACCGCGCCATGGTGGTAGCGGACCTTCGCCCGGCGCTGACCACGGTGGCCGTAGCCGATGTGAATGGGCGGTTCCTTTCGCAGGAGACGCTGAGCACGCTGAACCATCCTGCGAAGATGGCGGCGCGCCTCGCCGGGTCAATCCAGCACCAGATGCAATCCCATCCCGAACTTACGTTTGAGGGTGTGGGGATCAGCCTGCCCGGGCGGGTGGACAACGCGACGGGGAAAATCGTGTTTGCGCCGAACCTCAACTGGCCGGTATTCGACCTGCGCACCCCGATCGAGCAGGCTACCGGCATGGCCGTGGACATGGAAAACGCGGCAAATGCCTGCGTTTTGGCCGAAGTCTGGTTCGGACGGGGCGACAACATCCGGGACATGGTAGTGGTCACGGTCTCGGAAGGTATCGGAACAGGGCTCTTTGTCAATCATCACCTGGCGAAAGGTCTGCATGGGGTCGCGGGAGAATTCGGGCACGTTTCGCTCGATCCCGAGGGACCGAAATGTTCGTGCGGGAGCCGTGGATGCTGGGAGGTATTCGGCTCCAATCGCGCCGCCATTCGCTACTACACGGAATCGGCGAACGAATCGGAATCGATTTCGTTCCAGGACCTGATGTCGCTGGCTGAGGGCGGCGATGCGCTCGCAATGAAGGCCCTGGAAAAGATGGCGCACGAAATCGGGCGCGGTATCCGCATCCTGGTTGCAGGACTGGCGCCGGAAGAAATCGTTATTGTCGGCGAATTCACGCGTTTGTGGAACCATCTGGGACCGATCATTCGGGCCGAAGTTGAAGCGGGCATGCTGGTCGGCCCATCGCCTCGGGTCCGGCAGGCGGCCGATCCGAAAATGGCGCGCTTGCGCGGAACTGTCGCGCTCGTATTGCAAAAGCACTTCGGAACGACGCGGCGCAAGGGAGCGGCGGCAAAACCAAAGCATTTCTCGATCGGAGTCGGATCGCAGAATTAAACATTTGAGAGTGGGATTGGGTGCAAGTTTATCGATTTAGTTTGAATTACGAACAAACTGGGGCCGAGGTGAGGATATCGACAGCCTGTCGAGAGGAGATGCAGTGATGGCGAGTTCAATCAGCGAATCGAATCGTGTGCAAGCAAGGACCAGGGCGATCTTCGCGGCTATGGTCCTGCTTGTGATGCTTTTTGTCGGCGGCATTCCGGTCAGAGCCCAGGTGCTCTACGGTTCGCTGACTGGAAATGTGACGGACAGCTCCGGCGCCGCTATTCCTAACGCGACGATCGAGGCGCTGAATACCGGCACCGGGGCAAAGCAAACCGTGAGTACGGATACCAGCGGCACCTACCGATTCAATGCCCTGCAAGCCGGAACCTACAAGGTGACAATCACGGCGAAAAGTTTTGCGGCGAAAGTGTTCGACGGTGTGAACATCGCCAATAACATTGTCCGGCGTGCAGATGCTCAACTCGGGGTTGCCGCCGAGCAACAGAACGTCACCGTCACCGGCGAAGCGCCGGTCCTGCAGACCGACAAAGCCGACGTTCACAGCAACATTAGCCGGCAAGAGGTTGAGGCTCTTCCTTCCGGAGGTACGCAAGGACGAAATTTCCAGGCGCTACTGCAACTCATTCCTGGCGCCGGACTATCGGCGGAGACGAATTCACTCGCTGCAAATCCGATGCGGGCGATGAACACGAATGTAAACGGGCAGTCCGATCAAGGCATCAACACGCGCATTGACGGCGCGCAGGACGCCTACCCATGGCTTCCCGCCAACGTGGCTTACGTGCCGCCAAATGATGCCATCCAGGAAGTCAACGTCGTGACCAACTCGTTCGACGCCGAGCAAGGGATGGCGGGCGGCGCGGCGGTCAACGTGCAGATCAAGTCGGGCACGAACCAGTACCATGGCAGCGCCGACTGGTTCCACTCCGACCAAAACTTACAGGCGCGCAACTACTTCAACGATAAATCGCTGCCCGCGTTCAAGAACAAGAACCGGAACAATCAGAACCAATTTGGCGGCACTTTTGGCGGACCAATCAAGAAGGACAAACTGTTCTTCTTCGCGGATTACGAGCGCACGACGCAGCGGCAGAAGGCGGGTCCGGACACACGCACGCTGCCGACGCCGGCGATGCTGACCGGTGATTTCCGGGGCCTGCCAGGGAATCCAATCATCTACGATCCCGCGACCGGCGATGCAACGGGCGCCGGCAAGACGCAGATCTCGTGTAACGGTGTACTGAATGTGATCTGCCCGAATCGCATCGATCCAGCATCCGCGACACTGGCGAAGTTGATTTCACCTCTCACGGCGCAGGAGTTCACCACCGCCAATGGTTTGAATAACTGGGCCGGCAGCGGAACGGCGCTGTTCAACCGCGATAATGCCGACTTCAAGGTCAATTTCGTTCCGACCGAGAAATCGACGATGTTCGCGCGCTACAGCATCGCGCGCATCCTGGTTGGCGATCCGCCGCTACTGGGCGATGCCGGTGGTGACGCCACCAACGGCGGACAGCTTGGCAGCGCGCCTGGCCGCATCCAGAGCGTCGGCCTCGGCGCTACTTACACCTTTACGCCGAATATGTTGTTCGACTGGAACTTTGGCTTTACCAGGCAGCGCCTCGGCGCAACCTTCGACCTGGCTTCCCCAAAGGGCACCGACCTGCTGAAGATCCCAGGGACAAACGGCGCCGGGGTTCCAAGCGCAGGCATGCTCTACAACGGCTTGCCGGCGTTCCAGATCAATTCCGCTGCTTCCAGCCTGAATCTCGGCAACCCGAACACCGGCAATCCGTACCTGTTCCGCGACAACCAATTCGTCAGCGGAGCGAACCTGAGCTGGACGCATGGACGGCATAATGTCCGCGGCGGCATCGAATGGAACCACACGCAGTTGAATCACTTCCAGCCGCAGGGCGGCAGCTTCCAGACCGCACGCGGCAGCTTCCAGTTCGCTGGAACCGCAACCTCGCTGCCGATCGATCCCATCACGGGCAAGACGACGACGCCGACTTATTTCAATTCGGTTGCCGATTTCCTCCTCGGCCTTCCCAATCGGACGGGCAAGGCGTACCTGCTGCAGAACCC
>JBOGLI010000480.1:0-2892 GCA_050746165.1 Terriglobales bacterium
CTTCGACCTGCGCTGGACGATAAAAATATCCGTCCGCTTGTTGTTACGCGTCTTGTAGCCGCGTGTCGGCTGGCCCCACGGCGTCACCGGATGGCGGCCGCCCGAAGTCTTGCCCTCGCCGCCGCCGTGTGGATGGTCCACCGGGTTCATGGCGACGCCGCGATTGTGCGGGCGCTTGCCCAGCCAGCGCGTGCGTCCGGCCTTGCCGATGGAAATATTTTCGTGATCGAGATTGCCGACCTGTCCGATGGTGGCCATGCAATCGACGAGCACCCGGCGCGTTTCGCCGGAGGGCAGCTTGAGCAGGCCGTACTCGCCTTCTTTGGCGACCAACTGCGCCGCCGCGCCCGCCGAACGCGCCATCTGCGCGCCATTGCCCGGCTTCAACTCGATGTTGTGCACCGTCGTGCCGGGAGGAATGTTCTTCAGCGGCAACGCATTGCCCACGAGGATGTCAGCCTCGGGGCCGCTCAACAGCTTGGCGCCGACCTGCAGTCCATCGGGCTGCAGGATGTAGCGCTTCTCGCCGTCGGCATAGGCCAGCAGCGCGATGCGCGCCGAGCGGTTCGGATCGTACTCGACCGAAACCACCGTCGCCGGAATGCCGATCTTTTCGCGCTTGAAGTCGATCACGCGGTACTGCTTCTTGTGACCGCCGCCACGGAACCGGCTGGTCGTATCGCCCACGTTACGGCGCCCGCCGGTTCGCTGCTTCGGTTCCAGCAGCGCCTTGTGCGGCTTGTCGGACGTGATGTCCTTGTTGACGACCGTGCTCTTGAAGCGCAGCGTCGGCGTCATCGGTCTGTATGTCTTGATTGCCATAAAATCAGCTCTTAGCTTTTAGCTCTTAGCTTCTGGCCCTCGTGCCTCGTGCCTTGGGCCTCGTGCCTGTTACAGGTTCTGCGCGTACTCCGGCATTTTTTCGCCGGCCTTCAGCCGCACGTACGCTTTCTTCCAATCAGGACGGTTGCCGACAAACTTTCCGCGGCGCCGCTCTTTGCCCGGGAACATCGCAGTGCGCACGCTTTCGACCTTCACCTTGAAGATCGACTGCACGGCCTGCTTGATCTCGGTCTTGGTCGCCTTGGTCGAAACCTGGAAGACCAGCGTGCTCTCGGATTCCTTCACGCCCAGTCCCTTTTCGGTGATCACGGGCTTGCGGATGATCTGGTACGCAGATTTCGCCATTACGCCACCGCCTTCCTGCGCTTGCTGACCGTCTTCTTCAGTGATTCCTGCAGCTTCTCCAGCGCGGGGCGGGAGAATACGGCGCGGTCGTGGCGCAACAGGTGATACGGGTGAACCTCGGTGCTGTGCAGCAACTCGATGCCCTCGAGGTTGCGCGCGCTCAGCTCCAGGTTGCGGTTGTCGCGATTGCCATCGACGATGATCGCCGTGCCATCCACCTTGAGCGCGTCGAGCGCCTGGCGTATGGCCTTGGCCTTGATTTCCTTGAGCTCCAGGCTATCGACTACCACCAGTTTTCCGTCGGCGAACTTCGCCGCCAGCGCCGAGCGCAACGCGCCCAGCAGCTTCTTCTTGGGGAAGTCGTAGTCGTAGGAGCGCGGCTGCGGACCGTGCACCGTACCGCCGTGGCGCCACAGGGGCGACCGGATGGAGCCGACGCGCGCGCGTCCGGTTCCCTTCTGCCGCCACAACTTCTTGCCCGCGCCTGAAACCAGTTTCTTGTTCTTCGTAGCGTGGGTCCCGGCTCGTTGGCCGGCGCGGTAGTGCTTCACCGCTTCCCAGAGCAGGTCCTCGTTGACCGCGCCGAAGACTTCGTCGGCGAGCTCAAGCGTCCCCGTCTTTTTTCCGCTCAGATCGAGCACATCAATCGTTGCCATAATCAGCTCTCAGCTCTTAGCAATTAGCTGTTAGCTTGTTTTCGCTAACTACTAACTACTAGCTCCTAACTACTAGCTCTTTTTCTTCGTTGCGCGCTTCGACGCCTTCAACGGGTTGATCGGGCCGCCCGCTTCCTGGAAGCCGCGGCGCTCGCGAGGCGGTTTCTTCGCCTTCGAGATCACCACGTAGCCACCGTTCGGACCCGGCACCGCGCCTTCGACCACCAGCAGGTTCTCGTCCTTGTCGATCCCGAGGATGCGCAAGTTGCGGACGGAAACGCGCGCGTGGCCCATGTGACCGGCCATCCGCATTCCCGGAAACACGCGCGACGGAAACGCCGAGGAACCGATCGAACCGTTGATGGTGAACATGGAACCGTGCGACTTGGGTCCGCCGCGGAACTTGTGGCGCTTTACCACGCCCGCGAAACCGCGTCCCTTGCTGGTGCCGATCACATCGACGAACTTTTCTCCGTCGAAGATATCGACCAGCACGCGGTCGCCGATCTTGGTGGCGGCGCCGTCGCCGTCCGCATTCGCGGCCTCGACGACGATGTCCACTTCCTTCATCAGGCGCACCGGCGGAAGATTGTTCTTCCCCAGGTGTCCGCGCTCGGCCTTGTTCAGCCGCGTTTCCTTGACGAACTCGACCAGCCCGATCTGGGCCGCGTCATAGCCGTCCTTCGCCGCCGACTTGCGCTGCGTCACCACGCAGGGGCCGGCCTGCAGCACCGTGCAGGGGCGAACGTCGCCCTTGCCGTCGAACAGCTGCGTCATCCCGACTTTCTTTCCAATAATTCCGCTGACTGCCATTGTCTTTTCCTTAACTCCGCTTCCTTGTCCGGCGATTGCTCTTTCCGGGCGCTTGCGCGACGGAAGCTTTGTTTTTCAGTTTGTCAGTAGGTCAGTTTGTCAGTTGGGAAACTGAATAACTGAAATACTGATGTACTGATTTACTTGTGTTCCTTCCCAAAAGCCTTGATCTCCACGTCCACGCCGGCTGGGAGGTCGAGCTTCATGAGCGCGTCCACCGTCTGCTGCGTCGGCT
>JBOGLI010000481.1:0-5215 GCA_050746165.1 Terriglobales bacterium
CAGCGCGCGGCTCAACCCGCTGCCATTCTTTCCAAACGGCAGTTGGTACAGCCCGAACAGGTTGAATACGAACTTGCGATCGAACGCCGACGTGCCGTACCCGTAGTCGAGGTTGTAGGAATTGATCACCGCGCGGTCCACGTCCTGGATGCCACCGGATGTGTTATCCAGCGAATGGGCGTAGGTGAGATTGGCGTTCATCGTCAAGCCGTGCCAGTTGCGCTCCTTAATGGAGATGAAACCGGCGTTGTAATTGGAACTGGCGCGTGCCGCCCAGAAGAACATGTTCGTCACCTGGTTGGTCGCCGCCGTTGCCGGTCCGCTCACGAAGGACGGCTGAATATTGTTCCACAGTGAAAAGACCTGCTCGTTGGTGAACTGCGACCCGTATTTGGCCGCGATACCCGCGGTGCAGTTCGGCTTGCAGATGCTGTTGCCGGCGAGCGCGCTCTCGAAGAATGCCTGCGGCGCTACTGCGCTGGCCGCCGTGCCGGAGCGCAGCGCCGTGCCCACGGCGTCGTAGGCTTGCGCGAACGACTGCCCGCCGAGAGTCATGAAGTACGGTACCTGGTTCAATTGCAGCGGCGAATAGATGCCGTGCGCGATGTGTCCGATGTAGCCGGCTTCGATAATCGTGTTGCTCGACACCTCGCGCTGGATGGTCAGGTCAAATTCGTGATTGCGGCCGGGCGCGTACTTCGGGTCCATCTGGTAGGCCTGCGGGATCTGCGACTGGGTCGCGCCCGCAACCGCGGCCGTACCTGGGATGAGCGGGATCTGCGTCAACCCGGTAAGCGGCGGCGGGTTTACTTGGCTGCCGTTCACGCCGATGCGGAAGGCCGACGATGGATCGGTTTTGCCGATTCCCATGCAAGCCCCCGCCGTGTTCGGGCCAATACAGGAAAGCGTCTGCTGGAACCCGATCCCCTGCAGGCCGTTGATGACCTTCTGCACGCCATTCAGTCGGTCATAAGTCATACCGTATCCGCCGCGAATCACGGTGTTGCTGTTGCCGAAGATCTTAGCCATTAGCCCGCCGTCGAAGTGTGGATTCCATGCGAGCGCGACGCGAGGAGCAAAATCGCTCCACACCGGGTCCCACGGGTATTTGCGTTTCAAGCTCTTGATTGGCTCAAAGCCAATCACCGGATTGAAGACCTGTCCCTGGAGTGCCGCGGCTTGCCGCTGTTGCAGGTAGTTCGCCGGTGACACAACCTGGCCGGACGAAGCGTAGACCATCATCGACTGCTTGCCGTTGATTTCGATCGGCGGCGGATCGGCCGACCAGTTCAACCCGGCGTTGATGGTCAGCGTCGGCTTCACGTGCCAGGAGTCATTGAGGTACAGGCTGTAGTCCATGTAACGGTCGTCGTCGCTGGTCGGTGCGCCGAGCGGATTGGGAGAGCCGTCGCCCGCGCGCGTGCCGAGGATGTTGGCGGAATCGACCAGACCCAGCGTCGCCGCGTAGAAGTTCTTCCAGTTCGTCTGCTGGTTCGACGCGATGCAGTTCGCGTCTGACGCGGAGGCGCAGACGCGCGGGATGAATGTGCCCGGAATGTTGATGCCGCTGCCCTGCGTCACCTGGTACACCATCTGCGAAAGAGATGACACCTGGCCGTCGTTGCGGTTGAACATGACCGCCGACCGCGAGATCGAGCCCCCGAACTGGAACAGGTGATTGCCTTTCAGCCATGACACGTCGTCCTTGAACGACCAGGAATGGCTGTCCCACATGCGGGTGCGGACGCTGTTGGTGTCCACGTTCATCGGCACGAGCGCGTTGTTCTGCGATTCGGCGAGAATCTGGAGCGCGGCAGCCGTCCCGGCATTCTGCGCAACCGCGCCGGCCGTGCCCCATTGCCACCAGTCACGCATGAACGAGACGTTCAGGACGTTGGTCAGCGTGGGCTTCAGCACGCCGGTGAGTTGGGCAACAAAGCACCGCGGCTGGCGCGGGATTGCCGCCGCCGAAGCCGGGACGCCGGCCTTATCGCCCTTAAGTAGCCCGGCGATATCGATCTGCTTATCGACCGCCGCCTCCTGCTCGAAGTAACGGAAACTGGTCATCAGTTGCCAGTTCTGCGTCAGTGCGCGGTCCAGGCGGGCGACGCCAAAGTTCTCGCTCACCGGTAGCTTCACCGCGCCGGTGTAGCCCAGAGTATTCAACCCGTCGCCACCGGAGTAGTTTGGATCGTTGCCCGCGGGCAGCGTGTTCCATACGTTCTGGATCACCGGGCTGATGCCGCGGAAACCGCTGACGCCTGGATCGCACATGCCCGTTCCCGACGGACCGCACAGAGCGGCGGTGGCAAGGTTGTACTGCACGATTTTGCCGGTGTTGTCGCGGAACTGCAGAATTCCCTGGCGCATCAGGTCGGAGGGGACGAGTTTTTCGATCTGCTCCGCCTGCGATTGCTTGCGGCCCTCGTAGTTCAGGTAGAAATACGTTTTGTTGTTGCCGCCCAGCTTGGGAATATATCCGCCGAAGGCCGCGCCGTACCTGTTGTCGTGGGTCACGGGGCGGGGCTGATTGTGAAAGTTTCGCTCCCACGCATTGGCGTTGAGTGCCGAGTTCTGGAAGAACTCGTAGGCAGAGCCGTGGAACGTATTGCTGCCACGCTTGGTCACCAGCATCACCTGGCTGCCCGCGGCGCCGGCGAAGCTGGCGTTCGGATTATTCGTCGCTACCTTGAATTCCTCCACGCTTTCCAGCGGTGTGGGAATGGGCGGCTCGGGGCCGCCGCGGAAATTGGTGTAGTAATCGGAGTTGCCGGAAACGCCGTTCGTGATGTTCGAGCCATCGAGCACGATACTGTTCTGATCGCTCTGGCTGCCGGCGACCTGCCCGCCTAGCGAGCTGCCCTGGTTCGGCCCCTGCTGCGGCATCGACGCCGGTTGTAGCAGGAGCAGGCTGCTCACGCTGCGTTGCAGCGAGGGAAGCAGCCTGAGCGTGTCGCCTCCCATGCTGTCGCCCACCGTTGAGTCCGTCGTCTGTAATTCCGCCGCGGCGTTGTTGCCGACCACTTCGACCGTCTCGGAGGCTTTGCCCACGCGCAGCGACAGGTTCACCGCCGAGGAGTTCCCAACTCCGACCTTCACCGAAGATTGCGCGGCCTGAAATCCTTGTGCCGAGGCATGGACAACGTACGTACCCGGATTCACGGCGACGAAACTGTAGCGGCCCGCTTCGTTGGTGGTGGCGCTACGAACCAAGCCGGTCGCGGAGTCCTTCAATTCCACGCTGGCCTTGGGCACGAGCGCGCCCGACTCATCGGTGATCACGCCAAACACGGTGCCGCTATTGGAGTTCTGTCCGAATGCGCTCGTCAGCAGCGCGGCGGTGAAAACGACTACAAAAAGTATGCGGCCGATCGATCTCAATGCATTCATGGTGAACCTCACGAAAATTTGCGTGGATAGGCAGGGAAGGATCGTAGGCGACGGCTGGTGGTGCCGTGTCGCGGAAATTCGAAAGTTGACCCCACGTCCCCACGTTGGTCAAGCCGGAATACCCGAAACCAGGTACTCAGGAGAGTTGGCGGATAGTAGAACGCGAAACAATGAAAGTCAACAGAATCTGCGACAGGCACGGGTTTCCACGGAAATGCCCCTTCGAGCCTGTAGGCTGGAAGATCGCGAAACGAGATGTCAACCGTCCTGGTTGATACACTTGAATGAGTTGGTCCGAGCGGCAGCGTGCCGGCATCCAATCACTGTCATGATTCAAGGCAATTACTTCTTCGATCGTTACGGCCTCTCCGACCGCGACCTGGAGCGTTATCTTTCGGCCGCGCTCTCCGCGGGTGGCGACTACGCCGACCTGTATTTCGAATACCACACGACGACTTCGATCAGCGTGGATGAGTCGATGGTCAAGTCGGCGACACAGGGTATCTCCGCCGGTTGCGGCGTACGCGTCCTCTCCGGCGAGCGCACCGGATACGCTTACACCGACGATCTCGCGCCGGAGAAAATCCTGCATGCCGCGCGCACTGCCGCCATGATCGCCAGCGGTCCGGCCCGGCAGCCGATCGTCAGCTTGAAAGAGAACAAAGGCCGCAATCTTTATCCGATTGGGACTCCTCCGGTCAGCGGCGATATCGCGGAGAAGCTCAGCCTCGTCAATCGCGCCGACGCAGCCGCGCGCGCTTTCGATCCGCGTATTAAAGAAGTCCGCGTCGCTTACGCCGACGAGCTGCGCCGCATCCTCGTCATCGGCTCCGACGGCAGCTTCGCCGAAGATGCGCAGCCGCTCTCGCGCATGAGCGTCTATTGCATAGCCAGGAACGGGCAGGAGTCGGCAAAGGGAACCTCGGGTGGTGGCGGCCGCGTCGGCCTCGACTTCTTCCAGGCCGAGAAGACGCCGGAGCATTTCGCGACCGAATCGGCGCGGCAGGCGATTATCCAACTCGACGCCATCCCGGCGCCCGCCGGGGAGATGGAGGTCGTGCTCGGTCCCGGATGGCCGGGAATCCTGCTGCACGAGGCCATCGGCCACGGTCTCGAAGCCGACTTCAACCGCAAGGGTACTTCAGCATTCACCGGCATGATCGGTAAGCGCGTGGCCAGCGACAAGTGCACCGTGGTCGATAACGGCACCGTTCCCGGAAGGCGCGGTTCGCTCAACGTGGACGACGAGGGTAATCCGACGAACGAGACTGTGCTCATCGAGAACGGAATTCTCAAGGGCTACATGAGCGACAAGCTCTCCTCGCGGCTCATGGGCATCCACAACACCGGCAATGGGCGCCGCGAGAGTTACGAGCACATCCCCATGCCGCGTATGACAAACACTTACATGCTCGCCGGCCAGGACAATCCCGAGGACATCATCCGCTCGGTGAAGCGCGGCGTATTTGCCGTCAACTTCGGCGGCGGACAGGTGGATATCACCAACGGCAAGTTCGTTTTCTCCGCTTCCGAGGCGTACATGATCGAAGACGGCAAGGTAACCGCGCCTCTGAAGAACTGCACGCTCATCGGCAATGGGCCGGATGTGCTCACGCGCGTCTCGATGGTCGGCAACGACCTTACACTCGACGAGGGCATCGGAACCTGCGGCAAGGACGGGCAGTCAGTTCCAGTCGGCGTCGGCATTCCAACGCTGAAGGTGGACCGGATCACCGTCGGCGGTACGGGGGCGTAGCTTGTAGCGGTCGCTTCCAGCCGGCAGTTCCGCTGATTTTCACTCGGCGGCGCTAAAATCCATGTGAAA
>JBOGLI010000482.1:0-1682 GCA_050746165.1 Terriglobales bacterium
TGGGATTATTGCCGCCGACATTTTCGATGTCGCCCAAGTCAATTACGACGTCCCCTGTAACCGTAGTTCCGGAGATGACTTGCTGGGTGGCGGCGAGCACGATTAGGTGCCCGTTGGGTAGGACGTCAAAATCGTGGTGCGTGCCGATCACGGTGACGTTGCACTCCGCGCAGGTGGCAGTAGAAAGAGCTGTATTCAACTGCGCTGCGGTCATCTGCCAGATGAGATTCCCTCCTAGATCGACTTCCTGCATCATAGAGTTTGCTCCGTCAGGTGCCGCGCCTCCAAAATTGATCAGAAAATCTCCGTCGGGTAACAGCTTGATTGGGTTCGCTAGCACACCTGCCGCTAGTGTCGGGTTGTAGCCCCAGAGTAGGTTGCCGGATAGATCAGTTATTCCTACCGGAACTTGACCGGTTGCTGCGCCTATGTTCACCAAGTCAAGCATTTCGACGCCGCTTTGGGGAGTCATTCCCGCAGTCGTTGTGGCGGTGATATTGGGAACTGTTCCGGCGGGCAGAGCGCCGGTCGTGAATATGAAGTCGGCGTCGTTGAAGGAGGAGCCGTCGGCGAACTGGATTACGCCGCGCATGTGATACGGAGTGCTTTGCTTCATACCAGCGACGTAGAGCGGGCTTGTGGGAGGGCCGCCGAGCTGGCCGGTGGGCAACGTCCAGGTGGTGAAGCCGTAGCTGGTATCGAGGCCGAACTGCACGCTGACATTGGCCGAACCTGGCGGCGAAACGGTGTACTGCGCGACTTGCACGTTGTGGGTGGTGGCGAAGACGCCCGGAGCGACGACATTGACCGTGGCAGTGGCAGATTTGGTCGTGTCGGTTTTGCTGGTGGCCGTGACTACCGCGTAGAAGCTCGCGCCGGAGGCGGCGGTGAAATTGCCGGAAGCGTCGATGGTACCCGTGTCGCCGGCGGCGAGAGGCGTGCCCATGCCGGAGTTGGTGAAGCCGGCCACAGTCCAAGTGACGCCGGCGGAATCGCCCGAAGCGGTGAACTGCGAGGAGGCGCCGATGGCGATGGCGGATGCTTGCGGAGTTAGCGCGATGACGATGGGCTGGGGAGGCGGCTGCATTGGAGAGCTGTTGCAACCGGCGGCGAGGGCCAGTACAGAAAGGACACAGATAGAACGGACACGAATCCCCAAGTCGAGTTTTTTAGACAAGTGAGTCTTCCTTCGAGAGAGTTTAGGAGGACTGGAACCCCGTAAATTTTTAACACAGAACGCGGTGAAAGTTGCGCGAAACTTATAATTTAACAAGGTCCGCAAAGGAACCTCGCGCCTGAGCGCCAGGCTTGCCTCTCACCACTGGACGCCCGGATAGAGGCTAGGGATGCGCATGGCTCGGTATACGTCTTGCCCTGAGACAGTCATTTGCCAGACCATCTGCGGTGTGGGACTCTCCGTCACCTCAAGTACGGTCCCATTGGAGCCCGTAAGCGACCCATCATTACACTCATCGTATTCGACGTTGCCGTTCTTGAGAACTTCGGCGTTGCCTCCAAAGTAGGAATAACCAGGGGTGGTTGGATGAAAGACGAGAGTAGCGGTCATGGCGATCTCGTCGATGTTTAGTACGGGGACGGTGCTGTAGCAATCGGGTGTGGGTGCCCCCTGACCGCAGGTTCCACCGACGACGTCGACCACGCCGCGATCGTCGCCATTGTAG
>JBOGLI010000483.1:0-3307 GCA_050746165.1 Terriglobales bacterium
AGCGATGGATGCGGAGAAAGCGCGCCGGGTCCAGGCGGCTAGCCAGGTTCTGCAGGGTCTCGCGGAGCAGGTGCGTTTTGCGGCCGACGTGGAGACCGGCGTAGTCCCCGGCCGCCTCAATCCAATCAATCTCATCGGCATGGACGAAGACGACGCGGCGGCCCGTCTTTACGGCGAAGCGCTCGGCGAAGGCTCCAGGCTTTTGCTCCGACAGCAACGAGCGCAGCCGCGACTCCAGCGTGCCGGCGGATTCGAGAGACAACTGGCGCAGCGCGCGCTTCACGGTCGCGGTAAAGCGGACATCATCAATCGGCTTGAGCAGGTAATCGAGGGCGTGCACGTCGAAGGCACGCAGGGCGTAACTGTCGTACGCGGTCAGGAATATGACGACGGGAAGCGGACGGGAGGCGAGGGCTTTGAGGACATCGAAGCCGGTCATGCCGGGCATCTGCACGTCGAGAAAAACGATGTCGGGCGAGAGCGTGCAAACGGCTTCGACGGCGGCTTCGCCATTGGGGCACTCGGCGAGGATATTGATCTCGGAAAAGGCGTTGAGGCGCGCGCGCACGCCGCGGCGGGCGAGGGGCTCGTCGTCGACGATGACAACGGTGCGGGTCACGGCTGAACTCCAGCCGTGAGGGCGGCCGGTTGCGCCGGCAAGTCGATAAGAATTTCCCATCCTCCGAGGTTGGACGATTGAACGTGAAATAGGTAATCGTCGCCGTAGGTCTGGCGGAGCCTCTTTTCGGTATTCGCAAGGCCAACGCCGCCACGAAAGGCTTCTCCCGCCCGCGGGGGACGAATGCCGTTGCCAGTGTCGGAGAGGGTAATGCGCACGCGATCATGCTCGCGGCGAATGAAAATGCGGATGCGGCCGCCCTCCGGTTTCGGGGCAATGCTGTGGCGGATCGAGTTCTCCGCAAGCGGCTGCAGGAGAAGTCGCGGCACCAGGACGTCAAGTGCGTCGCGCGCGACGTCGATCTCGACCGTCAAGCGTTCGCCCAGCCGGATTTTCTCGATCGCGAGGTACTGTTCGACCAGATGGATTTCTTCTTCAAGCGTCGCCTGGTGCTCGTCAGCGTCCAGAGTGGCGCGAAAGAAGTCGGCGAGTCGGGAGATCATGGCAGTCGCGGAGTGCGCATTGCCCTCGACCACGAGCGTCGAGATTGCGTTCAACGTATTGAAGAGAAAATGTGGCTGCACCTGGTAACGCAGCGCCCGGAGCTGCGCGTCGCGTGCGGAGGCTTCCATCTGGAGCACGCGCCGGCGCTCATCTTCGATCTGCTCGTAATGCTTAAAGCCGAAGTAGAGCGCCGCCCAAGCCACCAGCACCATGGCGGCGTTGATGCCGCCGCCGATTGAGCCGAGCCAAAGCGAGGGTTCCGGCCCCATTTCCGGCATGGTGGAGAATTTCATCTCCGCAAGGATTGCGGCCATGGAGGTGAAATACCCGGCGATCGAACAAAACGAGAGCACGGTCGCGGCGATAAGCGGAAAGCGGCGCTGGGCGCGCCAAAGTGCTCGACAGATCAGGTGCAAGACGAGAGAAGCGAGAAAACAAAGCGCTGTGAAAGTGCCGCGGTAGGCGAAGACCGCCCGCCATTTCATATACGGCAGCAGGGCGAGGAACATGGCGATGCCATAGAGGCCCCAGCCACAGATCTGCAATGTCCAGAAAAGGCGGGTGCGTTGCCGCATCCCGGAATTATAGGGGCGGAGGGTGGAAAAACGGCCCGCGTTTCGGCGCTCGCTGGGCACGGCTCACCGCAATTTTGGTGTCGTGCGGGCGAATCGCGCTTGCGCCGTCCATGCGCACGCCCAACAATGCGTGCCACCCAGCGGGGGATGGCGATGGAGTGGAAGCGGGAAGCCGCGTCCGCTGCGGATTTCAAGACAGGAGCTTGATCATGTCCAAACGATTTATGGCAGCAGTCAGCCTATCAATAGCGGCAGCGTGCACAGCTGGCGCAGCGCAGCAGCCGACGACGGGGCAGAAGTTCACGATGGCGTCGTCGATGCAGCGCGGGTACCACAGCCTGCAGCAGAACCTGCTGGAGGCGGCGGAGAAGATGCCGGACGCGGATTACTCGTTCCGGCCAACGCCGCAGATCCGGCCGTTCAGCCAGTTGATTTCGCACGTGGCGCTGGCGCAATGGCAGACCTGCTCGCGCGTGAAGGGCGTGGACAATCCGCACGCGAACGATAAAGAAGAATCGGTGACGAAGAAAGCAGACGCGGTCGCGCTGCTGAAGGGGTCGACCGAATTGTGCGACGATGCGTTCAGCAGCATCAACGACGACAACCTGACCGAGCTGGTGAAGGCCGGCCCCAACGAGGTTTCGCGCGGGCTCTTCCTCGCCGGAACGAATTCGCATGGCAACGAGATGTACGGCACCATGGCCGTTTACCTGCGGTTGAAGGGAATCGTTCCGCCGACCACGGAAAGGGAGATGAAGATGAAGGCGGGCGCCTCCGGCAAGTAATGGAGAGGGCCTCACGTTGTCCGATTCTGCACACGCGGTGTGCGATTGCGCACACCGCGGCGTCGCTCATGATGCGCAGATGATTGATTCTGCAGGCGGCTGACCGGGGAACGTAAAATGCTTCCACGTAGTGCACTTTTGCGTGGGAGGAAATCACGATGAGACGTGCGGGAATCGTTCTGTGGGTGTTGTCGCTGGCGACCTTGGCGGCCGGGCAGTTGCAGCCACAGCCTTGCGAGCAGCGTCCGGCCGACCGCGACGCGATCCGGGCGCACATCGAAAGCATTTTCCAGGCGTTCATCGACCACGATGGCGCAAAGCTGCGCGCGACGCATGCCCCGGAGTGGCGTGGATTCCTGGAACGATCGCAGACGGCGATTCGTGGCATCGACGACTACATGAAGTCGGTGGACGGTTCCACCCGTCCCGGGCCGAACGGGATGAAGTCCTACAAGATCACCGAATTCGACTGCGTGCTGTATGGCGATACGGCAATCGTGCCTTTCGTCGCCGACGTGAGCGGCACATGGAGCGGCCAACAGTGGAATACCACCCTGCGCATCGTGGATTTTTACGCGAAGCTGAACGGAGCGTGGATACAGGCCGGGTCCGACACGCAAACGCATCCGAAGGTCCTCAACGCGCGGGGAGCGGAATTGCAGCAGCTTCCGGAGCCGGTCAAACAGAAATTGCTGGCCGAGCGCGAACACGTTTGGAAGGCCTATTTTTCCAACGAGCGCAGCTACCTTGAACAGGCGCTGCCGCAGGAATTAATTGCCATCGATCCCGGCGGTGACTGGTCGACGCGCGAAACGGTGCTGAGC
>JBOGLI010000484.1:0-1310 GCA_050746165.1 Terriglobales bacterium
TATGAGGGTACCGCGTCGATAGGTGGCAGCTTCGTCTCGAACACTCTCCAGGACTACTATCTCACGCCTTACGCGATGGGCTATGGTCCGTTCGTGAAGTTCGACCACGATTTCATCGGTCGCGACGCGCTCGAGAGGATGGTCGCGGAAGGGCGACCGCAGCGCAAGAAGGTGACTTTTGAATGGAATGCCGAGGATCTCGGTTCTGTCCTCAGCTCGCTCCTGGACCGCGGCAATCAGCCCTATAAATTCTTTGATTTGCCTAATGCGAACTATGCATCGGCGTCGTACGACAAGATCACGCGTGGCGGCCAGACGGTTGGGCTTTCCATGTTCACAGGTTACAGCAATAACGAGCGCTGTGGGCTGTCGCTCGGCGTCGTCGATGCGGGCGTGAACGTGGGGGACATCCTGACCCTCGTCTGGGGCGAGGAAAATGGCGGTACGCGAAAACCGACCGTGGAGCCTCATCGACAACGCGACGTACGGGTGCAGGTGGCGCCAACCCCTTATTCACGCGATGCCCGTGAAAGCTACCACCAGGGCTGGCGCACGGGCACGGCCTCGAGTTCGGGCCGGAATTGACGCTCAACGACAGTGGGACAGTATTTCGCGAATGTCTGCGAGCACGCGATGGGGCCGCCGTTTGCCGGTCTCGCGCGCCCAGACGGGCTCGGTCATGACGCCGGTAGTGACGCCGAAAGCCATCGCACCGCCCCGACGCGCCATGATGGTTTCCACACCCGGATCGTCCCCCACTACGGCGATGTTGCGCGTCGAGATCCCCAATTTCTTGGCGATGAATCGAAGTGCATGTAGCGAGGGCTTGCCGGTAAGAATCGCTGGCGCTTTCGTCATGCGGCGGATGGCACCGACGATGGCGTACGAGTAGCCGATCATCCTGCCGTGCTTGGTCGCAAAAAACGGCACGTCCGAGGCGACATATAACTTCGCACCTGACCAGATCGCGCGACAGGCGGCTTCGATGTCCTTCATGCCGCAATCCGGATGCCAGCCAACGTAGACTGCGTCCACATCACTCGCGCGCGGCTCGCCGGTAAACAGCGTCTCGATGCCTGCCGCCGCGAGCGCGTGGCCGACACCGCGGCTGCCCAGCACGAGTGTGCGACCGATGCCGGCGCGGGACATGAGTTGCGCTGCCACGCTGGATGGCGTGAGCATCCGGTCGTCGGCCACTGGCAGGCCGATTACTCTGAGCCGAGCGGCGTGCTCGGCAGGCGGATAGGCGCTGCCATTGGTGAATACGACGAATGGAATCGACAGCGCTTGCAGCGCCGACAGCACTTCGG
>JBOGLI010000485.1:0-6683 GCA_050746165.1 Terriglobales bacterium
GTATGTGGTGATGACTCATGCCGGCCTCTGCAAATGATGTTTAAGTTCGCTGAGCGCCTTTTTGCCCTCGGCGTGGTGGCCGGGGACGAGGTTGCACACCAGCGCCTTCGTCTCCATGATGCGGACATTGGGTTCTTCGGAAATGGCCAGCAGGTCGTTGACGACGTCGCCCTGCACCAGGCCCTTCCAGCCCCAGTGATACGGGAGTCCGACCTGGTGTACGCGCTGGCCCGCGATCCACAGTGGCCGCATGCGCGGGGTAATCAGGGCGCGCGCGGAAACCAGACCGCGCGGCGTGACCACCGTCACCCAATCGCCGTGCGTGACCTCGATCTCGGCCGCGAGTTCGGGGGAGATTTCGGCGAACAGATCGGGCTGCAACTCCGCAAGGTGCGAAAGCGTGCGCGACATCCCGCCCGCCGTGTGGTGCTCGGTCAGCCGGTAAGTCGAGAGCATGTACGGGAAGCGAGGATCGCCCGGCGAAACAGCGTAGGGATTGTCGGTCCGTTCTTTCTTCTTCGCCGTCGGATTGGTGTCCTGCTTGTACAGCGGATTGGCAACGAGCGATTCCAGCGATTCGTAGTGCGTTGGCAATGGCCCGTCCTTCAAGCCGCTGCTGACGAACAACCACCCGACACCATCGGGATGGAGCGTGAATGGCTGGTCGCCGCGCAGACCCCACATGCCTTCGCCGTCACCCGGGTGGTCGGGAGGCATCTCCTTTTCGAAGTCGGGAGTATCGTCGCCGGTCCACTGCTTCTTCCCGGGATCCCACCAGACGAGTTTCTTACGCTCACTCCAGGGCGTGCCGTCGGGACGCGCCGAGGCGCGGTTATAAATGACGCGGACGTCGTTCGGCCAGGCGAAGCCCCAGCCGTGCCCGAGCTTGTCCTTGGGCTCGCGCTGGTTGGCCTTGTTCAGGTTCTTCTCGGGCATCACGCCGCAGTAAATCCAGCAGCCGCAGGCAGTGGACCCGTCGTTCTTCAGCTCTTTGTATTTCTTGAGCAGCTTTTGGCCGGTGGTCCAGCCATTGATCTCCATCAGGACTTCTTCAACGTTCGGCTCCGCATGTTTGCCGTGCGTTCCATACGACCAGGTGAGGGCGTTCATCGGCGCGTTGCGCGCAGTTCGATGCGCGACTGCCATTTTCTTCAGGCGCGTGCCGAGGTGATAGATGAACCAGGTCTCACTGCGGGCATCGCCGGGAGGATCAACTGCCTTGTTGTGGAACTGGATCAGCCGCTGCGTATTGGTGAAGCAACCGCTCTTTTCGCCCTGCGCCGCGGCGGGCATGAGGAAGACTTCGGTCGCGATGCTGTCCGGATTAAGTTCGCCGCGCTGGACCTCGGGCGAGTCCTTCCAGAAGGCCGCCGTTTCCGTCTCGACCAGGTCGCGGACGACGAGCCATTTCAGTTTCGCCAGCGCCTTGCGCTCCAGCCGGCCGTTGGCGGCGCCAACAGCGGGATTCTGGCCCATGACGAACAGGCCGTCCATTTTGCCGTCCATCATGTCGAGCCAGTAGCCGTATTCGGAGTGATCGCCGGTGACGCGCGGCAGCCAATCGAAGCCCCAGTCGTTCTCTTTGGTCGCGGCGTCGCCGTAGTACGCCTTCATCAGGCTGATGAAGTAGGCGTCGAAATCCGCCCACACGCCCTTCTTCGACTTGTGCTGGTTGATATATGACTCGAGGTTGTTCGAGTCCGATTCGAAGTACGGCATCGGCAGGTAACCGGGAAGGATGTCGTACAACGTCGGGATGTCGGTTGAGCCTTGGATGGAGGCGTGCCCGCGTAGCGCGAGAATGCCGCCGCCGGGGCGTCCGATGTTTCCGAGCAGCATCTGCAGGATCGCCGCCGTACGGATGATCTGCACACCCTTGGAATGCTGCGTCCAGCCGACGGCGTAGCAAATGGCGCCGGTCTTTTCAGGTCCGGAGGCGGATACAAAAGCCTCGGCGGTTTTAAGGAATGCGTCTTTGGGGACGCCGCAGTACTGCTCAACCATCTCCGGTGTGTAGCGCGAGAAATGCCGCTTCAGGATCTGGAAGACGCACATCGGGTCCTGCAGCGGCATGTCCTGCCGGTGCTCCCCTGGCTTTTCCGCCTCACCACCGCGGTCGTGTCCGTGCCCGCCACCAGGGTGGCCGCGCAGTCCGTGGCCGGCCGAAGCTGGGTGCTGGGTGTTGGCGCTGCCGGCCTTGGCCTGAGTTCCAGCGTAGAGCCAGCTCGCTGGATCGTAGGCGGGCTCCAATTTGTCGTCGATGAACAGGCCCGAGAAAACGCCGTCGAGGTCTTCGGTGTCCTGGAACTTGTCGTTGATGATGGTCGGCGCGTTCGTGTAGTGCTTCACGTACTCTTCGAAATAAAGATTGTTCTGGAGCACGTGGTTAACGATCGCGCCGAGGAAGAGGATGTCGGTGCCGGCGCGCAGAGGCACCCAGATGTCCGACATGGCCGAGGTGCGGGTGAAGCGCGGGTCGACGTGAATAATCTTGGCACCGCGTTCGCGGGCCGCAACCACCCACTGGAATCCGACCGGGTGCTGCTCGGCCATCGACGATCCCATGATCAGGATGGCGTCGGCATCATGCAGGCTCTGCTGCGCGGTGGTGGCGCCGCCGCGTCCGTACGAGGTGCCCAGACCGGGCACCGTAGAGCTGTGTCATATACGGGCCTGGTTGCTGATGCAGTTCATTCCCAGGCCGGCGGCGAACAATTTCTTGATCAGGTAATTCTCTTCGTTGTCGAGGGTGGCGCCGCCCAGGTGCGCCATGCCGAGCGTGTGCATGAGGACTTCGCCCTTGTCGTTCTTCTCCTCGAAAGTGCGCTCGCGCGTCTCCCACACGCGCTGCGCGATCAGGTCCATGGCCTCTTCCAGGTCCATGTCGCGCCACTCGCGGGAATACGGGGCGCGATACTTGACGGTTTTCAGGCGTCCGGAATGGGTGTGCAGTTCGAAGGTGTTGGCGCCCTTCGGACATAGATGGCCGCGCGAAATCGGCGACTCCGGATCGCCTTCCACGGAAATCATCTTGCCGTCGCGGTGATAAATGAGCTGCCCGCAGCCGACGCCGCAATATGGACAGATGGACCGCGTCACCTCGGCGCCCTCGGTCTTAGGCCGCAACTGGCGCGTTTTTTCGCTGTATGCGACTTCGCCGGTGGCGCGTAGATCGCCGGACTTGAACTGCTGAACGACAGGCCAGCGTGCGAGAAGGTCCTTCAACATTCCTCACCCCTGAAGAACGAAAGGCGGCCCAAGTGAGAATAGTCGCCTGAGGTAACTCTAGTCTAGAGACATTCGCCGGACGCTTGGTTGCACGCGCGGATCGTGGCGGGGAGTGGCGCAAATCAACGCTCGCAATCAGCTCTCAGCAATCATCTTTCAGCGCGTGGGATGTTGGTGCCGAGCCTGGACGGAAGCACAAAATTCTGGGACCTTCTGCCAAGTGTCTGTAGCTGATTGCTGACTGCTGTTCGCTGACAGCTTGTGTTAGCGTGATCCGTTCATGTTCTCGCGACGCACCAACTGGGACCTCGCTCCCAACCGCTTCACGCGCGCAGTCGAGCAGCACCGGCGCGCGGGCAGGGAAGTGCTGGATCTGACCGCGTCGAATCCGACTGCCGTCGGGTTTGAGTACGATCCGAGCCTGCTGCACGTACTCGCAAATCCGGCGGCGCTGGGCTATTCACCCGATGCAAAGGGAATGTGCAGCGCTTGCGAGGCGGTCAGCGAGTACTACGCGACGCGCGGCGAACACGTCCCACAGGAGAACATCATTTTGACGACGAGCACGAGCGAGGCATACAGCTTTGTGTTTCGCCTGCTCTGCGATCCTGAAGACGAAGTGCAGATCCCCGCGCCGGGTTACCCGTTGTTCGATTTTCTCGGAACACTCCAGGACGTACGGCTGAAACCCTACGGCCTTTTTTACGATCACGGCTGGCACCTCGACGCGCATTCGGTTCGAACGGCAGTGACCGACCGCACGCGCGCTGTCATGGCGGTCCACCCGAATAATCCTACCGGCTCTTACGTGCACCCGGGCGATGCCGCGCAATTGAATGCGATCGCCGCCGAGCGTGAATTGGGACTGGTGATCGACGAAGTGTTTCTCGATTTCGCTCACGATGGGCAGCCGAGGCCATCGTTCGCCGTGAACGATGCGGCGCTGACTTTCACGCTGTCGGGTCTGTCCAAGATTGCCGGGCTGCCGCAGATGAAATTCGCCTGGATCGTGGTGAGCGGGCCAGAGTCGCTGGTCGCGACGGCACTGGAGCGGCTGGAGGTGATTGCCGACACCTATCTGTCGATGAACGCTCCCATTCAACTCGCCGCGCCCGCGATGTTCGCCGCCCGCGAGTCGTTCCAGCGGCAGCTCATGGCGCGGGTCAGGGCGAATCTCGCCGAACTGGATGCGCAGCTTGCGCGCCAGTCGTTATGCAGCCGGTTGGAAGTGGAAGCGGGATGGTATGCCACGCTGCGAGTGCCGGTCGGCCGCACCGACGAGGAGCTTGCCATCGAATTGCTGGAGCAGCTCGACGTGCTCGTGCACCCGGGACACTTCTACGAGTTCTCTGGCGACGGCTATCTCGTGCTCAGCCTGATTGCGCCGGAAGCGGAGTTCCGCGAAGGTGTTTTGAGACTGTTGAAATCTTTCTGAGACGAATCAGCGCATCGCGTCTTCGGTTTCGACGCTGGCAGCATCGTCGTCGTCGTGCCGGTTCCTTGCCTGTTTTCTCGCTCGCTTGCCCTCGCGCAGCCTCAAAGAATCAGGATAGTTGCGGTACACCATGATGTGAAATGTCGGCTGCCAGAACTCCTCGATGGCATAGACGTGGCCCTGTTGACGGAGCGAATACAGAACGTCGCGCATCCACTGCCGCTCCTCGTGCGACATGAAGCGCTTGGAGATATCAAGGGTCGCGCCGGTCAGGTGAGACGAGCGCTCGGGACCGGAAGCGTCGGCGGCATTGCCGTTCACGCGTTCGAGCGCGCGTTGCTTCTGAGCGGTGCGCACGAGGCTGGTGACGCGCAGGCGGTCGCCAAATTTTGCGTAATATTGCCGGCTCAGCCTGGTGAGAAACAGCTTGGTCCATGGCCGGCAGTAGCGGTACGTGGGCGCGATCGAATGGATGTAAAAGGTAGACGTGCTGGCCGGTACCGGTACCAGCCACCCATGCTGCTCGAAGCGGCGCAGCATGCGGACATTGGTCATGCGCGAGAGATTGTCGGAATCGGCGCGCTGGTTCTGCACCGTCGAAGACGTCGAGTCAGCCACGAGTACGGTGCGGTCTGAACTCCACAGGCAAGCCGGAACCGCCAGGATGCCTGCTAGAAACAACCAGCTCAACTTCCGAACCACTATCACCCCAAATCCCCCAGAACAGGACCTCTGAATTGGATTGCCGCCGGCTGCTCTGGGCGGCCTCAACTTGCAAATTATCGTAGAACGATATTCACCGCAATAGCAAATGTGGCGCAGATTGGCGGAAATGCTCTCGAGGTGATTCAATCGAGACATGGGACGGGAATGGAATGCCGAGGCGTACCACCGCCTGTCGGAACCTCAGTACGCCTGGGGACGCCGCGTTCTGGAACGGCTGTCGCTACGCGGTGACGAGACCGTACTTGACTCCGGCTGCGGAACCGCCCGGCTGACGGTCGAGTTGGCGAGGTTGATCCCGCGGGGCCGGGTGCTGGCCGTGGACCTGAGCCAGAACATGCTGCGCCAGGCTCGCGAGACCTTCGCTGCGGCCGGTGCGTCCGTCCGCGCCAGAGTCGATTTCGCTTGTGCCGACAGCGCCGCGCTTCCTTTCGATAGCGCTGTCGATGGCGTGTTCTCCACAGCGTCGTTCCACTGGGTGCTCAATCACGACGCGCTCTTTCGTTCAGTGTTTACGGCGCTCAAGCCCGGCGGGTGGCTGATCGCGCAATGTGGCGGCGGTCCTAACCTGCTTGGATTACGGCGGCGCGCCGAAGCGCTGATGAAATCTCCGGAGTTTGAGAATTACTTTGTCGGTTGGCGGCAGGCCCAGAACTATTCGACCGACGTTGAAACTACCGAGCGCTTGCGCAAAGCTGGGTTTCGCGACATCGCGACCTGGCTGCATCGCGAGGACGTCACCTTTCCCAATCCCGAGACCTATCGTGAGTTTCTCGAGACGGTGACCCTTCACGCCGACTTGGCGCGCATCCCCGATCCAGTATTGCGCGATCGTTTTCTCGACATTCTGACCGAACAGGCGCTGTCGGACCCGCAGCTCGGGCTCGATTACTGGCGGTTGAATATCTATGCGCGGAAGCCGGACTGAAGAAATTAAGAATGAAGAAGTCAGAATGAAGAACGGGAAGACATCGAATGAAGTGGTCCGAAATTCTTCATTCTAACTTCTTCATTCTTCGTTTCGAATGTTGTCGCCGATCCATGCCAGATACCCTTCGCTACCGCCTTCAACCGGCAGGACGATACACTCAGGAAGTTCGTAGGAGTGCAGTTCCTTGAGTGCGTCGCCGATCGCATCGGCCGCGCCGGTGGTGGTCTTGATGAGCAGCAGCCACTCCTGCGCATGCTCGACCTTTTCCTTCCACCGGTATACCGAAGAGACGGGCGCAACGACATTCACGCACGCGGCGAGACGCCGTTCGACTAGTGCTTCGGCAATCCTGTTCGCCTCCTCGGC
>JBOGLI010000486.1:0-5451 GCA_050746165.1 Terriglobales bacterium
GGGCACGCTTCAGACTATGCTCACCGGTTTCGTGCGCCTCCGACATGAGTACGTCGAGGGATTTAGTCTTCAACAGGTTGGACATTCTTTTGTCAGGCTCCTAATCCGAAGTGACTGCCCGCCCCACTCGGCTGCGCGATCGCAAAAAATACACCGGGATGCCAAGCAGCACGATGATCAATCCCGGCCACGTATATTGCGGTTTATAGCGCAGCAGCACTATATCAATAAACACCGCCATCAGCACGTAGATAGCTGGTAACACAGGGTATCCGACCGCCCGATACGGCCGCGGCGCCTCCGGCCGCGTGCGACGCAGCACGAACAATCCCACGATGGTCAGAATGTAAAAGAGCAGCACGGCGAAGATGATGTAGTCGAGCAACTGCCCATAAGTCCCCGACAGGCACAGCACCGAGCACCAGACCATCTGCACCAGCAACGATACGTGCGGCGTCTTGTACTTGGGATGGAGCCTGGCGACGGGCGAGAAGAACAGCCCATCCTGCGCCATCGCGTAATAGACGCGCGCGCCGGCGAGAATCAGACCGTTATTGCAGCCGAAGGTCGAGATCAGAATCGCTGCGGCCATGAGGTAGGCGCCGATACCTCCGAACACGACTTGCATGAGCGCCGTCGCCACTCGGTCCTCGGTGGCGAACTGAATGCCGCGTCCAATCGCGGTGGCGGCGTGCGCGTCGCCGTGCAGCGGAAGCGCGAACAGGTACGAGAAATTCGCACCAATATAAAGAAGGATGACCGCGCTCGTACCCAGGGCCAGCGAGAGCGGCAACGTGCGGTTGGGGTTCTTCACTTCCCCGGCGGCCGAGCAGACGCTGTGCCACGCGTCGGCGGAGAAAAGCGAACCAACCTGTGCCACCGCCAAGATGGTCAGCATGCCGACCAGCGCGATCGGCCCGCCGACGCCGACTTGCACCGGGTGCAGCGCGCTCCATCCGGCATTACGCCAGAAGTGTCCGTTGAAGTTTGCTGCCAGTGCGGCGGCGTTCCGCCCAATAGCCAACCCGACGAGCACCAACCCGAGCAGCGCCGCGGTCTTGGCGAAGGTGAAGACGTTCTGCACCATCGCGCCAAGCTTCACGCCAAAAATGTTGACCACCGAGAGCACGACAATGGTGATGATTCCGGCAAGATTCTGGGTGTTCAGGCCAACATCCATGTTCCCGAGCACCATCGGGCCAACATGAATGGGCGGGGCCTTCCACAGGTGGACGAGCCAGTTCGTCGACGACACCGATGGAAAGAAGATGCCAAGGAACTTGCCGAACGCGACTCCGACCGCCGCGATCGTCCCGCACTGGATGACCAGGAAGAAGGTCCAGCCGTAGAGGAATCCGACCAGCGGTCCCAACGATTCGCGCAGGAATACGTACGGTCCGCCGGCGTGCGGGAACATGGCGGCGAGTTCGCCGTAGCTGAGCGCGGCGACGATCGTCATGAATCCGGTCACGACCCAGGCGCCGATCAGCAGCGCGGGCGAGTCGGTGAGGCGCGCGATATCCGCCGAGACGATGAAAACGCCCGAGCCGATCATCGAGCCCATCACCAGCGTCGTGGCGCTGGTGAGGCCGATGCCCTTCACCATCTGCGATTCGGAGTTGGCGCTGGGAACCACGTTCGAGGCTTGGCTCACGGGACTCCTTGGAATCCAGCGACTTTACCGCGAGTGGCGGGCGTTAGGCAATCGCAAGGGCAGTGTTGATGCGGGTGCGGGGGGGCCGAAACCCACCTTTGATTTTCGATTTCTGATTTTCGATTGTCTCAGCCCGACGGCTTCGGGCCGCCTCTCTCTGCGTACTCTGCCTCTCGGCGTGCTCTGCGCTAAGGTGTTTATCCTTGCCGATCATATGCCCACTGATTACGCGAGACGCCGGAGGATGTCCTCCGCACTGTTCCTCGTCTCCCGCAGCAGCGCCGAAATGACGGCTACCGAATCCACTCCCGCCGCGATCACCTCCGACGCCCGCTCGCAGGTGATCCCTCCGATCGCCACCAACGGTTTGCGCGTGAGTTCGCGGGCGCGGCGGACACCCTCCAATCCGATTACAGGATCCGTGTTCTCCTTGCTGCTCGTCGCGAACACGGGACCGATCGCCAGGTAATCGGAATCGGTCTTGTCCGCGGCGGCGATCTGCTCTGGATTGTGCGTCGAGACCCCCAGCCACATATGTGGCCCGATGATGGAGCGAACCGCTTCCGGCGAAAGGTCGTTCTGGCCGACGTGCACTCCGTCGAAACCAGCCGCCAGAGCCAGGTCCGCGCGATCGTTCATGATCAGTCCTATTGGGTGGCCCACCCTAGCTTCTTTTGCTAGGGTGGGGGAGTGGCCCGACGTAGCCGGTGTTGCTAGGGTGGGGCTCACGATCCGCCGCAGCTCCCGCGCCTCCTGCAACATCTGTCGTCCGCTTCCCTCCTTGTTCCGGTACTGGATCAGGGTCACGCCCGCAGCCAGCAGTTCCTTCACAAATGCGTAAAGCGACTCCGAATCCGCAAAGCACGACCGATCGGCGATGGCGTAGAGCTTGGGAAGAGTCACGACGAAAGCATAACCGAGTATTCATACTTCGGCTTCCAAAGACCCGAGCTACGAACGACGAGCTACGGCATCCCCGCTGCATCGTCGGCCACTCATCGCTCATCCCATACGCAAAACAGATCGGAGAACGACGATGCCCAAAATGCGTGCAGAACAGGTGAGCAAAGCTGGTGGACCGTTCGAAATGGTGGAGCGCGAGATTCCGCAACCCGCCCCAAGACAGGTTCGAGTGAAGGTGCAGGCCTGCGGTCTTTGTCATAGCGACTCGCTCACCAAGGAAGGACATTGGCCGGGCATCGCCTATCCGCGCGTGCCCGGACACGAGGTCGCCGGCATTATCGACGCAGTTGGCCCCGATGTCCCCCACCACTGGAAACCCGGGCAGCGGGTTGGGATCGGCTGGCTCGGCTCATATTGCGGATACTGCGAATCGTGCCGCCGCGGCAGCTTCGTCACCTGCGCCAACCAACTGATCACCGGCATCACCATGGACGGCGGCTACGCGGATTATCTTCTCGTCCCATACGAAGGGCTGGCATCGATTCCCGACGAGATCAGCCCGGTCGACGCCGGTCCGCTGATGTGCGCGGGCATCACCACTTTCAACTCGCTGCGCAACAGCGGCGCGCGCGGCGGCGATACGGTCGCGGTGCTCGGCATCGGCGGCTTGGGACACCTCGGCGTGCAGTTCGCCGCGAAGATGGGTTTCCGCACCATCGCCATCGCCCGCGGCCGGGACAAAGCTCCACTGGCACGGCAGCTCGGCGCGCATCACTACATCGACAGTACTGCCGGAGATCCATCGGCCGAGCTGCAGAAACTCGGCGGGGCGAAGATCATCCTCGCAACCGCGACCAGCGCCGAAGCCATGGCGGCAACCGTGGGCGGGCTCGCCGTCGATGGACGCCTGGTGGTACTCGGCGCCGATTTCACGCCCATGCCGCTCAGCACGCTGGGTCTGATCGGAAAGCGCGCGGGCGTCTATGGCTGGCCCTCGGGCTCATCGATCGATTCCGAGGACACCATGCTCTTCTCCGCCATGACCGGCGTGCGTCCCATGACGGAGACCTTCCCGCTGGACCAGGCACAGCAAGCCTACGACCGCATGATGAGCAACCAGGCCCGCTTCCGCGTGGTGATCACGACCGGCAATTGAGGGCGCGCTTTTGCAGTGCCCAATTTTGCAGTCCCGCGGGAAGGATTCATTTTGCAGTCCCGCAGGGACGATTCGCTTGGCAGTCCCGCAGGGACGATTCGCTGGTAGCCCAGGACGAAGTCCTGGGTACGGGACCGCTCGTATCGCCGGAGTGCCGGAGGCACGATCCGATTATCGCGAGGGCCGTATGCTCCGGAAGAGCAGTTGGGAGACGCCCGATGATGGAAAAGGATGAAATCGTCGCGGAAGTCCGGCGTATCCGCGACGCCTACGCCGCCCAATTCGACTACGACATGGGGCGCATGTTTGAAGATTTGAAGGACAAGGAATCGAAGGAATCGGCCCCGCGCGCGACACTTCAACCCGCAAAACTGCGCCGCGATCGCGGATAGCGCTGCATTCGAATCCAACCATCGCAGAAGTTGCGTGCTACTGCCTATACGGATCAAAAAGCGGGCGTAGGTGGCTTGGTAAAGCGCCCAGGAAACGCACTATGAGCTGCTCCACGTGAGCAAATACTTTTTCCGGCTGCCAAACAGGATTCTGTTCAAAATTGAGCCTAAACAGCGTCACGTGGACTAAGCGCCAGTCCAGTTCGTTTCGATACTTCATTAACCACGTAGGCTCAACCAGTAACGCGCGGAATTCTGCACTCAGAAGAATTTGGTCCGGGAAATAGTCGGTGACGAACAGGTCTGTATCACGCTGCAAGAGTCTAGGATAGAAAAAATCGAGGAGAAGCCGGAGGTGTATTAGGCACGATTCTCGAACCATTTCATCGACTGGAGTGCCATAGACTGATTTCCCCCACAACGATTTTGCCTAGCGGAACCTGTTAATTTCGAAGCTTAAGTGCGTCCGCAGCATACGTTTTAGTTCGTCTTCAGTCGGTGGTCGCCTCGGCTTCTTCGTTTTCACCACTTATTCCTCCTCTTCTGAGAACCCACCATAGCGATAAAGAAGGCGGAGTAAAAGAGCTCGATGCTTTAACGGTAGGCTTTGCTGCGGTGCTTCACGGCGCCAATGCGAATCGTGTCTCCGTCGTCATGAAAGCGGACGCGGTAATCGCCGACCCGCAGGCGGAACTCAGGTGGCTCAATGTCCTGAAGCCGCTTCACGTCGCCTTCGCCAGTTTCCAGATAGCGGGCCAGCGCGTGGAGGATACGGAGGGCAGTGGGCTGTTCGATAGCGCGGAGTTGTGTCTTGGCCTGCTCGTTCCAAATAACGTTCTTGGCCATGCTTATCGATTCCGCTTGTCAGGATCGAGCGGCGTGCGGCCCATTCGTGCGAAATCTTCTGCGGTAAGGCCGAACTCGGCTAAAACCTTTTCGTGCGGAATGCCCTCGCCCCGCTCGAAAGCCGCGCGGGCAGCGGCAATCTCGCGGGCTTCTTCGTCCGTGACCGGCTCATCGTCGATACGCGCCTCAGCAAGACTGCGGGCCACAGGATCGGTAATCACTTCGAGAAGATGAACGACGGCAGAAATCTGGGTCGGGGCCAGACGCTCGATGAGCTCGTGCGCCTGCTGCTTTTCATTCGCCGGTGCCATAGAATCCCTTTAGTTTACTATCCTTAACCGCAGGCTTGGAAATTTCGGTGACTGTGGTGTCCGGAGCCCTTGCTCGCTGCCCACATCTGCCCCGTTGCCGGCCGTCACCCACTCTCCCAATCACAAATCAGAAATCGGAAATCAGAAATGGTTTCGGCTTATCACACTCATCCGTGCCGTACATCACAG
>JBOGLI010000487.1:0-2095 GCA_050746165.1 Terriglobales bacterium
GTGCTGGACGGTGTCTGGGCGGCCGCGAGCGTAGCCGATAACACCACCGCGAAAACGCAAAAGGCGAGGCGGTTCACGAGGCCGGAGGTAAGCATCCGCTGCGCACCGTGTTGTAATGCGTCACACCTCAGGCAGCCGAATGCCAGAACGTAATGATGAGGCCGCCGGTGATGATCAACACGCCGCCCAGCAAAATTGGTAATCCCGGCAAGGTCTTGAAGACCAGGAAGCTGATTATTTGCCAGACGACGAACAGCGTTGCTATGTAGAGGCCGACGACGCGAGCGAAGTCCACGGGCGCCGTATTCAGCAGGCTCGCATAGCCAAAGAGCAGTGCCGCTCCACCGAGGAAGCAAGCCAGTCGAAAAAGGCCCACGTGCTGGTATATTCCCAGCCGCACGACGGCATCCCCGCTGACCTCCAGAGTGGTGGCCAGCAGAAGCAAGAGCGGGACCGGAATACGCTGCAGGGTGTTGAACATGGTGCTCCTGATGAACGTGCGGTGCGCCTATGCGGCGCAGCGCTGGTATCGGACAGTAAGCGGCGAGCTGGCTGCCGGCAAGGTCATCGATCCGTCTAGTACCACCAGCCACACATTCAAGCTACCGAGGGGCGCTACTCTGCCCTTCGGCCGGTGTGCCCCTTCCGGAGTTGGCGATCATCGCCGCGTCCACTGAACGCAGCGGAATGCCCACACGCCCCAGCCCGGGCAGTTTCAGCGCCGGTCTGCGGATATCAAGACCTGCGATGGCGCCCAGCAGGTTGAGCTCGATCCCCTCGCACCATCCCAGCGTAATGCCGAAGTATCCGCCGAGATTCAATCGCACTCCCGTTTTCGAGGGCGTCCATCCCATCCAGCGGCCATCGTAGGGGAAATCCTTGCCTAGGGCGGTCGGGGGCAGCGACGCCTTCACAGGCACCGCCTGCATGATGGCTGCGACGAACGTATTGGAATTTGGACCAGGCCAGAGGCGATAGTCCGCGGGATGCGGATAGCGATAGTTGCGGATGGTAGCCCGGATGGTCGGGATCATGCGGGCGGCGACGGGGCCGTCTACGGCAAATATCACCTCGGGCTCACTGCCAAACCATCGACCATCGGGCACGAAGCGATCCTTCCAGATGGGCTGGCCCCATGCCGTGTAGTCGAACCGCTCGTAGGCAGGCGCATATGCGTCCTTGATCACCACCCAGCTATGCGTTGCGACGATGCCGCGCCAGCTCACGGTGCGCGCGGAAAAAACCCGTACTACTGCGCCGGGCATCGGTTGCGGCGCCGGCAGCAGTCGCACACTCGAGCGATCCGCCGATCTCCAGTCGACATTTCGCGCGCGAAACCAGTAGATAGTTGCCGATGCAACGACCGGCAGCAGATAGAGTAGCGTGAATAGGATGAGAATGAGGCGCATGAGGCAATAAATGCGCTACCTCGTCGGAGGAGAAGCATCCGACACCTCTCTACACAGCCTTCTTCCGGTTCAACTGCAGCCGCGCATCTACTAGGCCGACGGTGGCATCAATCACCGGATGACTCATTCCCCTCTGGCTCGCGATAAGCTGAACCAGTTTATCTGCGCGTTCGATGTGGGCTGCGCCTGCGAACAACGCACGGGCGGCCGACGACGCGCGCGTGAGGCCCTTCGCCGCAGCGGCATACTTCTCAAATGGCACGAGATCGCCGTGCGAGGCGCCCAAATCCATACAGAGCGCCACCACAAAGTTGTAGACCGACCTCGACTCCTCCAGGTCGGAATGTACCGCTACGTCGATGGCGCGTGCGGCATCTTTGGTGACACAGCGGTAATTGCCGGCTAGCAGCATCGCCCACTTGGCGAGCGGCACGAACACTGAGTCATGCAGTTTGAGTTTGACTGGCACCTCAATTCTGCCTTCAGGCGCATCGAAGCGCACCGCCAGGATGTCGTCCCGCAACTGGCGCAGAATGGCGGTGTGCTTATCACTTTCGAAGCGAGCTACCTTGAAATTTGTCGGTAGCGTCACTTGCAGCACATTGATCTTCTCGTCTGGCGGGCGCATCGCCTGCGCATCCGGGCTGCACAACGTGAGCATCGCGGGATCGAACCGGTCCCAGACG
>JBOGLI010000488.1:0-2663 GCA_050746165.1 Terriglobales bacterium
GCCGAGGGACTATCAAAAGGCGCTAGAATACTACGAACAGGCGGCCAGCTTGGGCTCGTACCTCGCCGAATACAATATTGGCGTGATGTACGCGCGCGGCATGGGCGTGCCGGCCGACAACCGCACCGCGGCGGAATGGTTCATCCGCGCCAATCGGGATCGTAACCCACAACTGGCCACCGCCGATGAAGTCACCGTTGCCGTCCGCTGACATCGACAACCGTCCGTCGCGCCTGCTACTCTGCTGCCTGCGATGGAAAGATCGATGAAGCGGTTGCTTGCGATCCTGCTGTTGCTTTCCGCCTGCGCTTTCGCGCAAGACAATCCGCTGAGCAAACCCGTGTGGGAGATCGGCCCATGGTTCGGCGGCGGCACCGGCCTGGGCAAAGCCAGCGAATTCAAGTTCATCAATGCCGGCCTGCGCGTCGGACGCGTCTTGACCGGCGAGATCGGCGACGGCAAATTCCGTGGCACCTTCGAGTGGGCCGCCGACATCATGCCCGTGTACGAAGTTCGCCAGGCATACTTCTACAACTCCGGCCCGACCAAGTGGATCTACGGATTCGCCATGAACCCCGTCGTGCTGAAGTGGAATTGGACCGGCGGGAACAAAGTCGTGCCGTACTTCGCCGCCGAGGGTGGATTCCTGGTCAGCACGCATGATGTGCCCACCGTGAATTCCAATAGCTTCAACTTTCTGCCCGGCGGCGCCTTCGGTCTCTATTTCATGCACGGCAGCAAGGGCGCTATCGATGCCTCGGTGCACATCACCCACATCTCCAATGCCAGCTTGGCCGACCACAACCCGGGTATCAACGCGAGCATGCAGTTCCGCATCGGCTACACATGGTTTAAGTAGCCAGTTAAACGACCGGGGATTTAGACGCAGAGGTCGCTTAGGACGCAGAGGTTCTTAGAAAATGAGTTCCTCTGCGTCCACTGCGACCTCTGCGTCTGAGCCTTGGTTCTTACTCGTCGCGCAAAGTCCTCAACGGATCCACCCTGGTCGCCCGATACGCCGGCAGCACGCTGGCAAATAATCCAACGCTCACCAGGATCGCCGACACGGTTACGAACGTCGCCACATCCGTCGCTTTCACGCCGAACACGAGCGTGCCGAGGACGCGGCTGAGCGCCAGTGCTGCCGCCAGTCCGATCGCTACACCGAGCAGCGTCGGCTTGAGTCCTTCGAAGACGATCATCCGCAGGACATCGTGCACCTGCGCGCCCAGCGCCATGCGCAGACCAATCTCGCGCACCCGCTGCCGCACCGCGTAGGCGAGCACGCTGTAGATTCCCACCGCTGCCAGCAGCAGCGCCAACCCGGCAAACGCCGCCAGCAGGTACATATTGAACCGCTCCGGCGCGATCGACTCCGCCACCAGCTCGTCCATCGTGCTGACATCGAGCACAGGCGTACTGGGCGCGATTTCATGGACGGCTGCGCGCACCGCCGACCCCGCGTCGGCGGGATCGCCGGCTGTCCGTACCGCAACCTCCAATGGATACGAGTGGAACTTGCCGAGCGTCGGCGGCCACAACATTTGCGAAAACGGGTAGTACACGGTCGTCACCGGTTGCCGCGATGCCAGGCCATTGTCCTTGACATCCCCGACCACCCCCACGACCTCGCGCATTTCCTTCGATTGGAAGGTCAGCGCCAGCCGCTTGCCGATCGGGTTTTCGTTGGGCCAGAATTGCCGGGCCATCGATTCGCTGACGACGATCACCTGGGCGGACGCCGCCGTATCGGAATCTTTCAAGGTGCGCCCGCGCAACAGGGGAACGTGCATCGCCTCGAGAAATCCGGGCGTGACAATCCGCACCGGCACCTCGGGCTGATGCGCAATGTCCACCACGGGTCGGCCCTCGATCGCGATCGGCTGGGTCGAGCCGCCCTCAAGCGGAAGGCTGTCCGTCGCCCCCACCGCCTGCACTCCGGGAATTGAGCGCACACGGCGCAGGAGTTCATCGAAGAACATCGCTTCTCGTTCCGGGGTGGCATAGTCGGTTGGAGCCACGCCGATGCTCATCGTGAGCACGTGCTGCGGCTCGAATCCTGGATCGACGCCGCGCAGGTTCCACAAACTCCGGATCAACAATCCCGCGCCCACCAGCAGCACCAGCGACAGCGCGACCTCCACCACCACGAGCGCGTTTCGCGTACGCCGGCCGCCGCTCGATGCATCCGTGCGTCCTCCCTGCTTGAGCGCGTCCTGCGGGTCGGCCTTCGACATTCGCCACGCCGGCCACGCTCCCGCCACTACGCCGGTCACGACCGCGATGCCGAACGTGAACGCCAGCACCGATGCATCCATGCCGATCTCTTCGACGCGTGGCAGGTTCGATCCGAAGAAGTTTATGACTAGCTTCGTTCCGTATTGCGCCACCACAAGACCAAGCGCGCTTCCGCCGATCGCCAGCAACAAGGCTTCTGAAAGCACTTGGACAATGATGCGCGCACGCGCTGCGCCCAGTGCGGTACGGATCGCGATCTCTTTGCGCCGGTCGAGCGTCTTGGCCAGGATCAGGTTCACGACATTCGCGCAGGCGATCAGCAGGACAAATCCCACCGCGCCCAGCAGCACCAGCAAAGTGTCATGCACTTTGCCGACGATCCGTTCCTTTTCGGGAACCATGTTGATGCCCGCGCTGCCGTAGTC
>JBOGLI010000489.1:0-6173 GCA_050746165.1 Terriglobales bacterium
ATATCGCCGAGCGGCTGCAGATCCAGCACCACAGCACCGTCGAACTGGTGGACCGGCTGAGCAAGCGCAACCTGGTACGGCGGCGCCGCAGCGAGAATGACCGGCGCGAAGTCTTCCTGGAACTTACGCCGAAAGGGCAGCGATTGCTGCAGGAACTGGCGCTGCATCACCGCTCCGAGATCCGCGAGATGGGACCCGCGCTGGTGTCGGCGTTGAAGAAGGTGCTGCGTGACCAGGACACAGAGGCGCCGGCGGCGAGGAAGTCGCGCGCCAAGACGGCGTAACGCACGATCCGGGGGTCCGCTAGTGCTGGGAGTCGGTGGCCGTCTGCACGCCGTCGGGAGAAGACGGTTCGGGGACGGCTCCGGTCGCTTCGCGGACGCCAGGATGTTGTGCCTGCCACAAAAGCGGTTTGAGCGCGCGGGCGGACACACCGAGCGTTCCGCCGGCGAAGCCATCGATATAGGCGGAATTCACGCCGATCACATCACCATTGGTGTCGAACACCGGGCCGCCGCTGCCGCCCTGCGCGGTAGGCGCGTCGTAGATCAGCTTGTCCTCGACGACATCTCCCAAGTGACCGTAGGTGGCCGACGGGCGGATGAGATAGTGCGCCGCCAGGTCGCTGGCGATGTCGATCGTGTCATGCGAGTAAGCCAGCCGCTTGTAGACCTTCCGCGGCGACTTGGCCAACATCGCGGTAACGCCCATCGGATATCCGACGACGATGACGGCGCCTCCGGGAATGGGGGCCGATGCCGCGAGGGGCAGTGAGCGCAAGGCAGCGGTTTCCGCGGTCGGGGTGAAGCGAACCAGGGCGAGGTCGGCCGTTTGGGACAGAGCCGCGACGGTGAGATCCACCGGTTGCACGTGGCCGGGGAAAAACGCGAGCAGCTTTTCCAGCTTGGGTGTGTATCCCTTCGCAATCTGCGCGGCGTCTTCATCGTCGTCGAACCATGGCTGCGCGACGTGCCGGTTGGTGGCGATCATTCCCCTGGCAACGAGAAAGCCGCTGCCGGAGACGCGCGTGCGCAAGGGGCGGAGGAATGGGTGTCCGGGCGGGGGATTCAGCGAGTAGAGCGCGTAGATGTAGCAGATTGAGGCGCGATGGCGGGCGACGATCACGGCGGGCATCGCCTGCTCCTGAGAGAGGCGTCCCACCTGGGCGGAGAGGCGCGTGATGCGCTCCTCGGTCTGGCGCGCGCGCGCCGACATGCGGTAAATAACAAAGCCGCCCAAGGCAAACGCCAGGACGATCACGAAGGTAAAGGCAACACGGATTGCGAAGCGCGCAAAGGATCTTTCGGAACTCACGACACCACGGGCGATTCCGCAACGGAGGCCCCACGCCACCGCCGCTTAAGATTCCCTGATTATTTGGTTTCCTGCGGCTATAAAGAAGATGCCCGCGGTCACGTGAGCCGGTAACAAGAGTAACGCCGGAGTAGCCGGACCGATCCTGAAAATGAATTATGAATCCGCTTCGACGCCGAGCAGCCTGCTCATCTCGTCGTATAGAAATCCTTCACCGGGCCGGTAAGGCTGCACCCACACACCATTAATGACGAACTGCGGGATGGCACGTTTGCCGGTGCGCTGGATGATCTCCTCGGCGGCGCCGGGTGTTTTCTCGATATCGATTTCGCGGAAGGGGATATTGTGGCGCGCCAGAAAGCGCTTGGCTTCACGGCAGTCCGGGCACCAGTTGGAGCAGTAAATAATGAGGTCCATGCGGTTTAGTGAATAGATGAACGAAACGCGAAAAAGGCGCAATTTTCGGGCGAAACCTGCAAATTCGTCGATCTGAAGCGCCGGCACGATGCCGGCGAAACTGGCGGCTGGAAGCTCGGGAAAACGGACGGCGCCCCTATGGCAAGGAGTCTCGGTTGACAGGGCTTATGGCGGGCGAACAAAATGACGTAACCTTCCGTGGGGAGTTCCTGAGTGTCCACATCCGCCGCCAGCCTTTCCGCACAGGTGCGTCGCGCCCGGCCAGAGGACGCCGTCGCGTGCGGCATGGTCTGTTGGAACGCCTTCAATACCGTCGCCGACCAACACCGTGCGCCTCGCGAGATGCCGCCCGATCCGCAGATGGCCGTGGGCCTGTTTACGATGGCGTTTTCGAACCCGAAGTTCTATTGCGTTGTCGCCGAGCAGAACGGGCGCATTGTCGGAAGCAACTGCCTCGACGAACGCGGCTCGATTTCAGGAATTGGGCCGATCACGATCGATCCGGCGGTGCAGAACTCGGGTATCGGGCGACGGTTGATGGAGGCGGTTATTGCGCGCTCAAACGAGCGGGGATTCCTCGGCTGCCGCCTGATGCAGGCCGGCTATCACATGCGCTCGCTGTCGCTATATACGAAGCTCGGCTTCGTCGAGCGCGAGACTGTCGTGCGCATGCAGGGGCCGGCCATCGGCAAGATTGTGCCGGGATATTCATTCCGCAAGGCGACCCCGGCGGATGCTTCAGCCTGCAACGCGCTGTGCTTCCGCGTGCACGGGCACGACCGAGCCGGAGAACTGGCGGACGCGATGGCGCGGGGCGACGTGACCATCGCGGACGAAGGTGGACGCATAGTCGGATACACGACCGGCTTCAGCTATTTCGGGCATACGGTGGCCGAGTACGATCGCGACCTGATCGCGCTGATCGCGCAGGCGGCGTCGTTCGAGGGAACCGGGTTCATGGTGCCGGTACGCAACCATGAAGTCTTCAACTGGTGCCTGAATCACGGCTTGCGCGCGCTGCACCTGAACACGCTAATGACGATCGGGCTGTACAACGAGCCGCAAGGAGCGTGGCTGCCGTCGATTCTGCACTGAGTGGGAAATATCCCTCAGGGGCTGAAGCCCCTGGAGTCTGTCGGCGCTGTGCGGCACGGCTAAAGCCGTGCCCTTCCGAAACGTTCTTGGTTATTGGTTTTTGGTTCTTGGTTACCAAAAACCAATAACCAACTACCAAAAACGAAAAAGAGCTTTTGAAAGAATGCCAAGAAAGAAGAGGCGTCCTGGTTGGGACGCCTCTTCTTCTTTGCCGATGGGGTGACCGTTATCGCCGGTAGCCACCGCCGCGGTAGGCGGCGTTATAGCCAGCGACGAAGCCCTGACGGAACGCCTGCTGGTAATAGGCCCGGTTGCCGTAAGCGTTGTTGTATCCGAGATCAGCGTTGTTGTACTGCTTGTAGTCGTTCGGCGGGTGATAGCCCTTGACCGTTGCTTCCTGGCCGTAATACAAGCCGCGCTGATAGCCGTTCTGATAGGCGACCTGCTGACCGTTCTGCCCGCCGTTAGGGCCGTTCGGATATTGCCCGTTGGGGTAGCGGCCATTGGGATAAGCCGGGTATGTGCCGCCGTTGGGATAGCCACCATTCGGATAGCCGCCGTTGTTGCCGTAGACGCCACGGTTGCGATCGCGGTCGTCACGGTCGCCATCGTTGTTGCGATTCTGGCCACGGTAGACATTGCCCTGGCCGTAACCGCTGCGATAGCCGGCAACGTAATCCTGTTCATTGTGGCGCGGACGGTAAGAGCGATTGTGCTGGCGGTCATTCTGGCCGTCGCGCACGCCGTGCTGGTACTCCTTCTGGTCCTGACGATTGTTCTGTTGCCAGCCCGAGCGGCCGTTATTGTCATCGCGCTGTTGCCAGCGCCCGTTCTGAGCGTATCCGGCGCCGCATAAAACCACCAGCAATGCGCCGATGAGTGCCACCCGCATGGTCTTCGACATGAGTCACCTCCGTCCGCCGCACCGTCAGCCCCAAGCTGCAGGCGTCGGAATTTCAATTTCACAAAGTGGCTGGTAAATCGAACCCTGTATCTAAGGGTTAGTTGCGTGGGCGGGGCGGAGTGTTGGGTGGTCCGCGCCCGACATGCAATCCCATTTACAATTCCTTACGTATGAACAAAATGATCGTGGCCAACCTGTTACACCGGCCGGTGCGCTCGGCGATCAGCATCGTCGCCATCGCCGTTGAAGTGACGCTCATTCTCGTCATCGTCGGCTTCTCGCTGGGCATGCTGAACGATGCCAAGAACCGGCAGGCGGGCATCGGGGCGGACGTGATTGTGCAGCCGCCAGGAGCTTCTTTTCTGTCCGGACTGAGCGGGGCGCCCATTCCCGCGAAGGTCGGGAACGTGATCGCCAAGCTGCCGCACGTGCAGGCGGTGGCTCCCGTCGTGATGCACTTCACCAGCAGTTCGGCCGAGGTGATCTACGGTATCGACCTGAAGAGCTACGACGCACTGCGGCCGTTCCAGTTCCTCGCCGGCGGACCGTTCACCGGGCCGGACCAGGTGCTGATCGATAACTATTACGCGTCTTCGCACAACGTTTCCGTCGGACAACAGATGGAGATCCTGAACCACAACGTCACCGTGGTAGGGATCGTGGAGCAGGGCCGCGGCGCGCGCAAGTTCCTGCCTATGCAAACCCTGCAGGATTGGACCGGAACGCCGGGGAAGGCGTCGGTGTTTTACGTCAAGCTGGACGACCCGAAGAACGCGAACGCGGTGGTGGACGAGATCAAGAACGTTCCCGGAATGAGCGAGTACAAAACGTTAACGATGAATGACTACCTGTCGCTGTTCACGGCGGGGAACCTGCCGGGATTGAAACAATTCCTGGGGGTGGTGATTGGCGTGTCGATGGTGATCGGATTCATCGTCATCTTCCAGGCGATGTACACGGCGGTGATGGAGCGGACGCGGGAGATCGGGATATTGAAGTCGTTGGGCGCGTCGAAGACGTACATCGTGGACCTGATCCTGCGCGAGACGGTGCTGCTAGCGGTAGGCGGAATTGCGGTGGGCGTCGTTGTCAGCTATATCGCAACGCACGCTATCAAGGCGAAGTATCAGACACTCCCGTTGTCGATCCAGCCGGCGTGGATTGGGTATGCCATTGCGATTGCTATCGTGGGAGCGATCCTGGGAGCGATCTATCCGGCGTTCAAAGCCGCGCAGAAGGACCCGATCGACGCGCTGGCGTATGAATAGTGCTTAGTGCTCATTGCCGAGTGCTAAGGAACAACCGTCTCCATTTGGCGCGCGCGGGAAATCAAAACATCAGCGCAGAGAACGCGGAGAGGCAGAGGACGCAGAACATGAGCCGGCCCCAGGCCAGCGGAGCTGCCGGCCGGAAGTCATCGCTACGGCGTTTAGGACTGCGCAAGTTTTCGAAGTACGTCGTAATTCCGTTCCATGACGCGATACATAGCTGCCATGTTGCGAGCGTGTTCTGAGTCAAGCGGGTAATACGTTTCTCGACCATGTTCCTGTTCGACGTACATCGGCTCGCCGTTGACGATGCGAATGTTGTCGCGCATCTTTTTTGGTAGCTTCTGGATTTCTTCGTCAGTCACTCGGTAATTCTAGCTGGATTGGTTGTGGCGATGAGGTGCGCCGCCAGACGAGCGTCGCTTCTTCGTCGTGATCAATGGGTATACCCAGGTACTCGGCGGGAGGAACGCCAATGCGCATAAGAACGCACCCGTAACAATGACAGCGGGAGAAAACACGGGAATCGAGTAGTAATTCAGGTACGAAAAGGCGCCGCCGCGCAGATTGAAGAAACCGTACGCTATGAACAGCGCGCCGACTCCAGCCAGCATTGCTCTATTCTTAGGCTTCACGGACCTCTCGCTCTTCGCGAACTAACGACCTTGCTCGTTCGGCGGGGAGACGGCTGGGGCAGCCGGGTCCACACGCCTCCATCTTCTTGCAATCTGAAGACGCTCACCCACTACGAACCTCGTGTGAGCGGGTGTCAATAAATTGTTTAAGCTGCCATTCTTCCAGTCGACGCGCAACTACGTAGATCGCGACCAATATAGATACGTAGATCGTACCGGCGGCAATCCATCTCTCCGGTGACGGACCATCTGCTACGAACCCAAAGAGGGCGACCATGCCACCACACAAGAGAAGTGAAACCGCAACAAGCAACCACCGATCCCAATGGGGTGGCGAAACACGAACGCCAGCCCGATCGAGCAACCAAGCCATCGGGTGTCTCCCGAGTTTGCATATGGCCGCCGCAAGCTCCCAATCGGCTGCCGAACGCGAATCGACTCGGGTGTCCTCGCGTACGGCGGCCTTTGCCATCGCGCAAAGCTTCTCGTATTCAAAGTTGCGCGGCAGCGGTGCAACCACATCATCCGGCGAAACAAACC
>JBOGLI010000490.1:0-4362 GCA_050746165.1 Terriglobales bacterium
CGGTCCGCCAGCCAGCCGCCGGTCATGGAAAAAAGAATGAAGGGGACGGCGAATAGTGCTGCTACTTCCGAAACCAGCCGCTCCCGCATCCCCTCCGACAGGCCCATGCCGATGATCAGGAACGTTAAGAGGTTCTGGTAGGCCTGGTCGTTGAAGGCGTTCTGGAACTGGGTGACAATCAGGCTCCAGAAGCCGCGTTGCCAGGCACGCTCGGGGTGGTTCGCCGGTAAGTCTTGGCCGTCCATGCCGCGGATAGTAGCAGGGAAGCGGCTTTGGTCAATACGGCAAAGCACGGCAAAGGGCGAGAATGCAGGTATTTAGACGAACTTTGGAAGCGAGGTATCTCGGTATGTCGGTATCTCGGTATCTAAGGAATTCGTGCTGTTTGTCGCGCCAAGCTTCGTAAACAGGGATACCGACAAACCGAAATACCGGCATACCGCCTTTTGACCTTCTCCCACATCGCAATTACGTTTAAAAGATATGTCGAATGGCCCGCTCGACCGCACCGCGTTGCTGAAGACCCGCGCCCTCATCGTTGCCTCGGTCGTCTGCCAGGTTGCCGGGAACGCCCTGCTCAGCAACGGCCTGCATCACGAAGAGAACGGTCTCTCCTCCTCTTTTCTCCATTACGTCTATGCCATAGCCAATCCGTGGGCGATCGCCGGCATCCTCGTGCTCTGTTGCTGGATGATCTCCAACCTCTCGCTGCTCAGCCGCGCCGACCTGAGCTACGTCCTACCGATCACCGGGTCGATGTCGTTCATCCTCATCGCGCTCGTCGGGCACTTCTTCCTCCACGAGGCCGTGTCCTGGGTGCATTGGGTGGGCATCTGCACGATCACGATCGGAGTGCTGATCGTGCTCGAGACCTCTCCGCTCACCGTGCAGGTGCACGAAGCGCCGGAGGACGAGCAATGAAGTGGGCGCTGGTAATGATCATCGTCGCCGCTAACACCTGCGGGGACGTCCTCAACACCGCCGGGATGAAGCGCCATGGCGAGGTCGAGCACTTCAGCCCGCACGCAATCGGACGCCTGATCGCTCACCTCCTCCGGAACCCGTTCGTCATGGGTGGGATCGCTTCGCTGACGGTGTCCTTCGGCGCGACCGTCATGCTGCTTTCGATTGCCAACGTCAGCTTCGCCATTCCCGCCACGTCGGCGAGCTTTTTGTTCGAGACATTCCTGGCGAAGTTCGTACTCAAGGAAGATGTGAACTGGAAGCGCTGGCTGGGCGCGACCTTGGTCGCCTGCGGCGTGGCCCTGCTGTCGGTGTGAAGAGAGTAATAAGTAATGAGTAACAAGTAATGAGATTAAGCGGCGGTGCGGTCACACAGATCCCTCGCGCCTCATTACTGATTACTTATTACTTATTACTGATTACTCTCACTGCGGCACCCCGATCTTCTCCCCCTTCACCAGCACCCGGTTGAAGAAATCCGCGCCCGCCGAGTATGCGCGCACCCAGCTCGCCCACTTCAGGAAATCGTGAATTTCATCGGGGAAGACGATGTACTCGAACGGAATCTTGTGGTCACGCAACCGCTGCGCCAGGTCCACTGTCTGCGAAAACGGCACGTTGCGGTCGTCATCGCCCTGGATGAGCAGCACCGGGCTAGTCCAATGATCGATCGCCGAATTCGGCGACGACTCCCACGCCAGCTTTTCCGCCTGCTCCAGGTCGGGCGCGCCTTGCCCCAGCGTCTCCTGCCAGTGCCGCTCCTCCGGGAACCAGTCGTGCACGCCGTGCAGGTCCACGCCCGCTTTGAACAGGTCGGAGTTGTGCGCCAGCCCCATCGCCGTCAGATACCCGCCATACGATCCGCCCCAGAGGCCGATCTTCGTCTTGTCCACGTATGGCAGCGATTGCAGGTACTGGCCGCCGGCGAGAATGTCCTGGTATTCCATTCCGCCGCGCATGCCGGTGTGCGGCGCTTCGCGGAAGGCGCGTCCGTACATGATGCCGGTGCGGTAATTCACGCTGAGCACGACGTAGCCGAGTGAGGCGAGGTACTGGTTCTCGGCGTAGGCGTTCGAGTAGTAGTTCATGTTGTGGAAGCCGAGCATCATCTGCCGGCGCGAGCCGCCGTGGCTGAAGATGATCCCCGGCATGTTCTGCTTCTTCTCGCGCGGGACGAAGAGTTGTCCGTGGATTTCCAGGCCGTCGGTGGACTTGAACACCACCTGCTGCGGCGTGACCAGTTGCGCGCCTGGCCACTCGGCTGGAATTGCCTCACGAGCGATCATCTGCGGACCGCCGTTGCCGAGGTACATCGGCATCCCCGACTGCGTCGCGCTCGATTCGAAGAAGACTACGGTACCGTCGCTCATCTGCAACGGCGACCACTCGATCTTTTCCCCCTGTGTGACCGCCTTCGGCGTGCCGCCGGCAATCGCAACCTGCCAAACGTGCCGCCGGTCGATGTCGTTCTGGTTCGAGGTATAGATCAGCGACTTGGCGTCGCGGCTCACCGCGACATCTTCCACGTCGAACTCGCCGGGTGTGAGCAGCGTCGCCTGCCCGCCGGTGGCGGGAATGGAGTAAAGATGTCCGCGTCCATCCTGTTCGCTGGCGAAGGTGATGCGGTCGCCCGTGAAGTGGAACGAATCGTCCTCGATCATTCCCGGCAGGCTGCCGTTCGGATCGTTCGAGCTGTGCCAGATTTCCTTTGCCTCGCCGGTATTGGGATCGCCCAGCCAGATCGCCCACGGATTTGCGCGCTCCGGAATCATCGGCATACGCTGCTCCGCGCCATGCATGCGGATGTAGGCCAGGCGCGTGCCGTTCGGCGACCAGCGCGCCATCCCGTCGCGATCTGGCGCCGGCGCCATGTACGAGACCTTGTCGCTGCCCAAGGTGTAAATCGCGATAAAGCTATGGTCGCCGCGCCCGCTGGTGAACGCGATGCGCTTGGAATCCGGCGCCCACTGCGGATCGCGATTGCTGCCGCGGAAATACGCCAACTGCCTCGCCGGGCCGTTGGTGGCCCACGTCTGCCCGTTCTTGGCAGACGTGGGTGGCTGCCCAGTGGCGGGTTGCTCTTGCGCCGAGGCGTACGGCGCGCCATTCGCCCCAATCGGCGCAATCCAAAGATTATTGCGCGCCGCCCATACCGCCCACTGCCCGTCGGGCGAAATCTGGATGTCCTCGCAGCCTTCGCCCGCGCAATCCATGATCCCGAGCAGCCGCGGTGTGGGACCGGCTGCCCCCAGTCGGTCCGAGTCAGCTATATCCACCGCCCACACCTGTTGCTCCGGCTTGGTCGTGAAGTGCTGCGGGTCGGCAACCTCGCCCTGGTGGTTGGTCTCGCTGCCGCGCACATACACGACCGTCTTGCCATCGGGCGTCAGGCGGACACTCGCCAGCGGCACACCATCCACGTCATAGCGCGTGAGTTGGCGCGCCTTGAAATCCGGTGCGTCGGCCACCCAGACGTTGCGCACGCCCGTGGCATTGAACACCCACGCCATGCGGCCCGAGTTCTTGGCGACCGCCATGTTGTCGGGAAAAGGGGCGCTCATCACCTGCTCGAGGGTGAATCGCTGCTGGGCGACGGCTGAACCGGAGACCAGCAGCGCGGTAACTACCAATGCGACTACTAGTTTCTTCGTGGTCATAGGCGAGGAGAAAGATACGACATGGGCGGCTCTGCTGTCACTCAGACTTGGGACATACGTCACCGCGCGTTTTCCGCGTCCGGATTAGGGTTTTCCGGATGGAGGTGCAGCCATGAGCACAGCCGCCGTAAAATCCGAAACGGCCACCCTCAAGAACCTGCAGGCCGCGTACAACGGGGAGAGCAACGCCCACGCGCGTTATCTCGTCTTCGCCGTCAAGGCCGCCGAGGAAGGCTTCGCCGGTGTCGCCAGCCTGTTTCGCGCCGCCGCCCGCGCCGAAAAGATCCACGCCAACAATCACGCCGTCGTTATCCGCAAGATGAATGCCGAGCCGCAGGCTACCATTGAGGCCGGCCCCGTCCGCTCCACGCGCGAAAACCTGATGGCCGCCATCGAGGGCGAAACCTACGAGCGCGACGTCATGTATCCGGAGTTCATCAAAATCGCGCAGCAGGAAAACAATCCCGCCGCGATTCGCACCTTCAACTACGCTCTTGAGGCGGAGACCGAGCACGCTCGCCTCTACGCCGACGCGCTCGCCGAGTTGCCGTCGCATCGTGGCCGCACCACGTACCTGGTCTGCGCCGTCTGCGGCTTTACCGCCGAGAAGCTCGAGGGTGCCCGCTGCCCCGTTTGCAATAATCCCAAGGAACGCTTCGAGACTGTCAGTTGAACGAATCGTGGGACCGGCTGCCCTCAGCCGGCCCCACATCCAGCAACTAGCAACTGACAACTAGCAACT
>JBOGLI010000491.1:0-2784 GCA_050746165.1 Terriglobales bacterium
TTACTTATTACTCATTACTTATTACTTGGTAGTACGCCTCGCCGGCGCAGGCGCGGCACAGTGTTCGGCCGTCGCGCACAACCTCGCGGCGGAAGTTGATGCCTTCGCCACATTCGGCGCACACGACGCGCCCGGCTTTGTAACCGGGAAAGTCTTCCGCCTGCAGATCGACGCGCACGCGCTGAACGTCGAACAACTGGTCGTCGGTCATCTCGCGGTAGGCACGCAACTGTTGCAGGTTCTTGCTATCCAGTTCCGGGTGCATGGAGCGCGCCAATTCTTTCGACGATTCGCGCGCGGCGATGCGGAAGGCGTTACCGGATTCGAGATCGACGAAGGTGGCAGCCATCTTGCCCCAGTCGCGGAACTTGAGCGCGCGCTTGCCGAGGCGGCAGCCGGTCACGACTGCGATGGCGTCGGTGGCGCAGCGGTCGATCTCGACAAAGGTGACCATGCGTTTGCGGTCCTTGCCGCGAGGGTCGTCGATGCCGAGCTGGCGCAGGCCGAGCATCGCCATGCGGACGCCCAGCACCTGTCCGGCGCAGAGGTGTCCGTGGGCGACTTCGGCTTCGCGAAGATATTCATCGAGAGAGAGCACTCGGGAATGGTAACGCGTTTTCGGGAGTAGGTCGTAGGTGGGAAACTTTCACCACGGAGATACGGAAGCACGGAGATTAGAAAAAATTGTCTCCGTGTTTCCGTGTCTCCGTGGTGAGGTTTTGATTGCTACTGCTTTTCATCCCCCTCGCCGCTTTCCGCCGCGACGCCGGCGACGTGACCGCGGATGGCGAATGTCGTCTTCTGGCCCGAGTCTGGCGCGAAGGTAACCCGTACGGGGCCGCGTTGCCATTCCGGCGGGGCGCACTCGCTGTCAGGAATGGCTGAGTTAGCGGGTGCGCCGAGGTCGCGGTGCAGGACCGGTTTCTTGTTGCCGAGTTGCATCACTACGGCATAGAGGTGGGTCATGTCGTCGTTGGCGCCGCAGTATGCGACGTAATCGCGGTACCAGGTCGCGACCGAGAAGAACGGGTCGAACTCAGGCAGGGTCAACTGGCTGACGCGCCCCGTCTCGCGGTCCACCATGAGCCAGCCGCCGCGCTGCCACTTCCACTTGTGGTTAGTGCCCTCGTCCTCCGGAAGCCAGTCGTTGACGCGATAGGCGCGGCGCACGACGAAGATGCGGTCGGTGACGTCGTGCGGGTCGCCGATGGTGAACTCCCTGATCTTCCCGTCCACGTACAGCGACCGGATCTTCATGTCGATCGACTTCTGCTGATCGGGACCAATGAACATTTTGACAGGCAACGGCTTGCCGAAGGCGATGACGTGCGGATTCGCGGCCGCGGCGGGCGCGACAAGAGCAGCGGCGATCAGGAATGATATGAGTGCGCGCATATCGCTAGGCTAGACCCGGGTTCCTGCCCAACGCAACCACCCCCGGGGCTTTGACGCAGAACCTGGGGCTTCGACGCAGAGGACACAGAGGACGCAGAGGATTGAATTTATAAAACCGCATCATTGGATGTGGATTGCAGCTCAACTGCTTTGGTTCAACAATAGTCTGCATGGAATCGAAAAAGAAAAAGATCCCTCCGCGTCCCCTGCGTCCTCTGCGTCTAGTCCCCCGGCGGTTACGAGGGTAATACAACCAACGGCGCGCGGGAGGCTTCTCTCAAACGGATGGTCCCGTCTGTCTTGCCGAAGCGCGCACCGTGCATCCTGGTGGTCGAAGACCAGATGGACAATGCCATGCTGATGGGACACCTGCTTACCTCGCGCGGGTACGAGACGCAGATCGCGCATTCGGCCGAGCAGGCGGAGAACTTTATCCAAAAGCAGGCGCCGGACCTGATCCTGCTCGATGTCATCCTTCCCGGACGGTCCGGATACGAACTGTGCCGCGAGCTGAAATCCAATGAATCGACGCGGCTGATCCCGGTAGTGATTATCACGGGGCTGAGCGATCGCGAGGACCGCATCCGCGGCATCGAGGCCGGCGCCGACGAATTCCTGAACAAGCCGATCTTCCCCGAGGAGCTGTTCGCGCGCGTGAAATCTCTGCTCAAGTTGAAGGAATTCACCGACGAACTGGAGAGCGCCGAAGGAGTGCTATGCACGCTGGGGCGCAGCGTCGAAGCACGCGATCCGTACACGGAGGGCCACTGCGAACGGCTGGCGCAATATGCGCGGGCGCTGGGAGAGCATCTGGGGTTGGACGAAGACTCGCTGGTCGCGCTGCGCCGCGGCGGCTTCCTGCATGACCTCGGCAAAATCACAGTTCCTGATGAAATCCTGAAGAAGGGCGCCAACCTGAGCGCGGCCGAGTGGGAGATCATCAAGCAGCACCCGATCACGGGAGAGATGATCTGCCGGCCGCTGAAATCATTGCGCAAGGTGCTGCCGCTCATCCGCAACCATCATGAGCACTGGAATGGCAGCGGCTATCCCGATGGATTGCGGGGAGAAGCAATTCCGTTATTGGCGCGCATCCTGCAAGTGGTGGATGTTTATGACGCGCTGGTAACGGAGCGTCCCTACAAACAGGCGCTGACGCACGAGGAGGCCGCGCGGGTGATGGCCACGGAAGCGGATGCGGGGCTCTGGGACGCCGAACTCGTCCGCGAATTCTTTGCCATGCTGCAAAAGGAAAAGGCAGCGTAAGAAGGGGCAAGGGACACGGGGCGAGGGACAAGGAACGCAGCCCCAACCTCGTTTGTACGTTTGTCCGTTATGACGCTGCCGCGCGTTGTGCCTGGGCGATGGGGATGGTCACCACCCCGATGC
>JBOGLI010000492.1:0-6833 GCA_050746165.1 Terriglobales bacterium
TCCGGCTGTGGCGTGGTGATCCTGTTCGACGGCGCTGGTGCTCGTTGTCTTCCAACAATCGCAACACCGCTGCGCGGTAAGGCGATACTGCCTTGACACGGGAATCCTCACGGACTACCGTGGCGTCACCGGCCCAAGGCAACGAAAGTTCAGGTGTGCCGTGGCACAGGTGTTGTGTACTGGCGTGGATGGCACGTTGCTCCAAACTCGTAGAATGATGCTGGAGCGCGCGGGCCACACTGTCACTACCGTTACCCTAGAAGATGAATTGCGGGAAGCGTGCGAAACTACGAAGTTCGATGTCGCGGTCATAGGGCAGAGCGTGTCACCCCGCCAGAAGCGTCGTGTTGCTGATCTTATTCGGAACCACTGCCCTACAGCGAAAGTGTTGGAGTTGTACTCGCCTTTTGAGGGTGCGGCGATTGACGATGCCGACGATTCACTGTGTGTTCCTGCCGACGTTCCGGACGATTTCGTGAACAGAGTGGCGCAGCTTGCAGCGCCAGAGAAGCGCCGCAAGCATTCCTGACATTCCATGCTCCCTGTAACGCGCGCTCTGGCGGATGATGACGCATCCCTGCGACATCTGCCTCTGCCCGCCTAGACTCCAATGAACGAACAAGGGCCCCAATGCCGCGCTTTGCGGGCGCGCCCGCAATCGAACGCCGCAAGCGGGCCCTTGTCTTCCTGTGGATCGCAACGGCGCTTCGCGCGATGGCGATACGCTCTCATGCGCGAAAACAGCAAACGCGCTTATTTTCGTTCAAAACTTCGCGCACAGTTGACCTATAACGCGCCGCTGCGACTGCGGTCATACCACAGCACGTCACTTTCGCTCGCTGAAAATCGTAATCGTGTCGCCATCGCGGAAGACTTTGAACGAAGTAAAGTCCCGTGTAAGCCGGTCAAGTATTTGTTCTACCTGTTCGGCCCACCCCGGATCGTTTTTCCTGACGTTGAGAACAGTGACGTGCGCCATCAGTCGTATATCTCCGAAACCGCAACGAAGGGCGCGCCCGAATCCGCGATGGCGTAAAGCGCGCCGACGAACGCCAACGTGAGCGAAGCTCCGGGCGCGATGGGGTGCCCGGTTGCTGTGGTCACAGTGGCGCTGCCCACGTACACCCTAGAACTGGCGTCCGTGTTCACCACCATCACGGCCCGTCGCGTCGCGCGGACTCCGACAAGTTGTGTCTGCGTCGTGCTGCTGACGGCCACTTGCGCGGGCGCGAGGAACTCCGCACCCGCTTCGGCGGGATTCACGTTTAGGGTTTCGATTGGGTAGCCGCGTTCATCGGTCAGTAGGATTGCGAGCGGCGCGCGAGTGAACGTGCTCATAGCCGGTATGTTCCCCCGCTTGGTAACTTGGCTGCTGGAATCGGCGCAGCGCACGGCTCCGGCGCGGTGATCTGCTCTCCGACAGTGGCGACGAAGCCGACGCCCGATGCGAACGTGAGTGCCACAAGCCGGAAGTTCGGATGCGCGGCGGTGAAACTGTTTAGCTCCCGCTCCACGCTTTCGATGTGGGAGCCGACGATCATTTTGTATTGCATGGGTTAATCCTTCGCCATCGCTGGCGACGCGCCGCAGACTTCCGCGCAGGCGTTCTGTAGCACGACATTCTCGGCACTGGCGGCGATCATCTGCTCGGCTATGTTGTACAGCGAAAGCAGTTCGGGCTTTCGGGGCGCGCCGTTCCACACGGTTTCGAGCAGTTCACGGCGGACTGCCTCGTCAATCCCCAACCAAATGTCTAGCGTCAAATCCCTTTGCATCTCGCACCTTCTTTCAAAATGAATTGGCGGCGTCGAATGCACTCGCGCGGTTGGCCGTACCGAAGGATCAGGTACGGAAGTATCACGATTACGAACGTCACAAAGCCGCCGAGTTCGCAAGCGCGTAAGCCGCGCCCGACTAGCGTCCCGAACAGGTGTCCTAATTTTTCTCTCACTGCGCGCCTGCCTCTCTCCGGCACATTCCACACAGCGGCTTCCGCGCGCCGCCATTGCTTTCCGTCCGAACGCCACAGGCGCGACAGTCGCGGAACCACCCGCTGCGCTCCGGCATGGAAGCAAACAGCGGGCGTCGCGGGTTTCCGTGTAAGTCCGTCCATCCGTCTGTTCTGGTCGCGCTCATCCTTGCCGCCTCGCGGCCCAACCCGTTTGCTCGTACCCGATGCCCGGATTCTCCGCAGCGTGTTCAGTCAGCCATGTGTCGCTTTCGTCTAACAGCTCTTGCAAACTGCCACGCGGCGCGGGCGCGTTGTCTTCCGGCGCGGGGCTCAGTGACGTGTCGTCTGCGGGCAGGCGCTTCAGGATGGACTCGTATGCGGCCTGTTCTTCGGCTTCCGAGAGTTCTTCGGATGACATCCACGTTGACGCCGCCCAACCCCCGATTGTGTTGCCGATGTCTTCGACGGGGATCAGTGTGTTGTCGATCAGGCTTTTCGCCATCAGCTCCGTGATAACGCTTTTTTCGTAGGGATCGGTCAGAAAAACGCGCAAGTCTTCAGGCTGAACGTCAACGCCCCTCGCTCCCAAGCAGGTGAGCAGGTGTTCCACGTCTTCAGGTTTCATCGTGTTCGGGAGCACGACATCGAAGAAGTCGTAACCATCAATGGGGGTGCCATCTTTTCTGGTCGCTGGTTTGACGCCGAATTCCTGAAGCGCCTGCCATGCGGAGCGAACCTGTTTTTTATCTTGGATCGGATCGGTAGTGTCGCGGGAAATGTGGATTCTCAACTTGGTTGTCCTTGGTGTTCGGGGTAAATGCCGTCGCACGTAACGCCGCAAACATCGAAGTGATGATCGGCGCTGCATTGCGTGCATGTTTGGCGGTGAGCTGCAATCAGCTCGTCGGCTTGTTCCTTGTCTTCCGCGCGCTCGTACTGCCCGCACGGAATAAACTCCAGCAGGTACGCGACGGGCTGTAGCTCGCCGCTGCGGATGGCACGAGCGCGCTCCAGTTCATCGGCGGTAATGTCGCCGCCGAATCCGCTCAAGTTGGCGCGCTGCGTTCCGCCATTGGTGAGCACTTCTGCGGCCCACGTCATGCGCTGCACGTCGCGCTGTTCGTCTGTGAGTGATTGCCACCACGCGCACCCGTCCGGCGCGGGCTGCTGCTTTTTGCCGTGCGAGCGGTTGGGGTAATCCGTGGCTTTCGCGCGTGTGTCGTGCCCGTCAAGTCTCGCCAGCAGAGTTATCAGGCGCGTGCGCTGCGGATCGCCAGCGGGCAGCGCGTTGATCTGTTCTTGATAGAGTTCGCGGAGCCGTTTTTTGCTGTTCGGCTTTTTGTAGTCGGCTTTCGGCATCATTCCACCCCCGACGCGCGGCGGGCGCGTGCTGCCCCGCGCGCGTCCGCAAGCAGAAGGCGGAACCAGTTGAAGATTTCCAGCGCGCCCGCCAAGTCTTCGGCGCTTGGCTCTGCTACTACTTCCCACGCGCCGTCAGTTTCACGCAGGAACATGGCGGGATTAACAGCGGCGGCACCGGGCGTGTCGCGGTGCGAGTGATGCCACGCGCGACACGCCTTTGTTGCCTGCTGCAAGAGTTCACGCGGTGGAAGTGGATTCGTCATTCACTGGCCCCCATGAAATCTCGAATTGCGCGCCATCCCAAGTCAGCAGCCGCGCCGCCCAATGCGCCGCCCGCCACAATCTTCGCTGCCTTGCTTGCGAGCTGCCCGCGCTTTGCCCACGTCACCGCTGTCTGTAGGGCGTTGTGGTACTGCTCGAAGTCGTCACCGAACAGGGCTTTCGCCGCGTCGCCGCGCCGTTCAAGCCGTGCGAGTGCGTCGCCCCAATCAGTTGCACCGTTCGTCGTACTTTTCTGGAGGATGTCGCGGAAGACGCCTTGCCGAACTTTCGACACTGCCGCGTCGTCCATGCCGTTTAGGTACTTGCCGACAGTTGTTGCGTCCGTGCTCGGGTACGAGAGCTTGCGAATCACCGCCTCTGGCGTTTTCGCGCCGAACAACTGCTTCGCAGCGCGCTGCTGATTGCCCATCACGTCGGCGTAGTTTTTCGCCGCGTTCTGAAGTTCGCCAGCAGCGGCGGGCCCGGAGTGCTCGGACACGGCGGACAGGTAATCGTCATTCAACGCCCCGGCAATCTGTTTGAGATACCGGGCAGGCTCACCCGTCGCGTTACCACTTCGGGCCGCTGCTTCACCGCGGGCTATCTGCGATGAGAGCTGCTGTTTCACGCTCGCAAGTTGCTGCGCGTCGAATGTCAGTCCCGGTTTGCTCAATTCCGCTATCGTGTTGCGGACGACTTCAGTTGCCGGATCGTGCAAGCTCTGGAGTCCACGGTCAGACGCGCCGAGTTGATCGCTGATGTCGGACAGGGTTGATTGCAGGTTCCGCGCTTTGTCGAGCTGAAGTGTGAAGTCTTCGGGAACAGCGGCTTGCTTTGCGGCTCCTACGGCTGCGCCCGCTGCCTGTTTGACGTTCGCGGCTGCGGACTGCACGGCGGCCCCCGCCTCTTGCTGCGTCGGGCCCGATTCGATCACGTCTTTCAGCATCGCGCGTGCGCCGCGCCCTGCGACGTTATCAAGCATCGCGCCTGCCTTGTCCGTCGCGTTGGCCGCCAGCTCCGCGCCCGCATCACCGGCTTCGGGTGCGACGAAACTTGCTGGAATTGTCGCTGCCTGAGCCGCGCCGCGCACAACGTCCTTCGCGCCCTGCCAGCGTTTGCCCGTCTGCATCAGTTCGGCTTGTCCCTTTGCACTTTCGAGCAGGCCGAGAGGCAGTGAGCCCATGAAGTCACCAACGCGCGGATCGTTTCCGGCGTACAAACCGCGTGCGCCCATCTCTTTCAGTACGCGGCCAATGCCGGTCATGTCAGTGCCATACTTCAGGTCGTTGGAAACGTCGTCGTACCACTTGCCGAGCTTGCCCCAATAGGTCGTCGGCTCATGCACGGCGCTGATGGTGTTCTGTGGTTGCGCGGCGCTGGCGTTCGCGTTCTGCGCGGGCGCTTGCGGCTGCTGCGATTCGATCACGAATCCAGCGGGCGGCGTCGGCTGTGTTTGCTGCGGTTGTTCCAGCACGAAGCCGGACGGTGGAGTTATTGCGCCTGTTGCCACGTTTTGCCTCCGTCAAGCGATTGCACGCGCGCGCCGGTCTGCGGGTTGCGGGCGAAGATGGGTTGCTGCTGCGATTGCGTGGTGCCGCCCGCGTTTGACTGCGCGCCGCCGAATTGACGTAGCAGATAACGATTGTCACCAATCATCTCGGCTTTGCGATTGGACAGGAGCGTGCGGAGCGTGTCCGCAGTGCTCTTGATCTGCGCGGGGTTGAAACCGCTATTGAATAGCTCTTGCGCCTGTTTGAGTTTTGCGTCGCTGGTTCCGCTGCCCGTCCCGCCACCTTGCAAGATTTTCGAGACTTGATCTGCGACTTCCGTCACGGCGGCGTGATAGGCGGCGACGTTGGGATCGCCCGATTCAAGCTGCGACCACATCTTCGCCTTATTCAGCGCGGGGAACGAAGTGCGCGCCAATCCGGGGGAATCGGACATTGCGGTGAGCGCGCCCAAGTTGCCGCTCTTGTTGTTGGGCCCGGTTAGGGAGTTGAGGTAACGGAGCGTGTTCTGCGTCGCGGGGTTGGTTGCGAACTTGTAATCGAGCGACGCTTGCGCCACATCGAACGGCTTGCCGTACTTCTGCATTGAGTATTCGTTCGCGGCTTGCAGCGTCGCGTCGTAAGTCTTCGTCCGTTTGGAGAGCTGCGACGGATCGATGTTGCCTTCGACGACGTTCACCGGCAGTGAAGACAAATCCCATGAGCCGTCAGGGGCGCGGCCCGTGATGCGCTGCGTCGCGACTTTGATCGCGGCAACCTGTCTGTCGCGGGCGTCGAAAAAGTTCATCGCGCCGCGCGCTTCTTTAATGCGGGCGTCGTACCGTGCGAGCACGCCTGTCTTGTCTTTGTTCCAATCAGGGGTGGTCGCGTTATAGAGGTCACGATGCGATTGCAGGTTCGCAATCTGCGCGGCAACCGTTTTCGGCGCGAATGGCTCGCTGAAGATGCGGGCGGACTGGTCAAGCGCATTTATCCGTTGCTCTGGCGTGAGCGCGTTGAAATCTTCCGGCGTGTACTTCGGGAGTCCCTGCGCGGCGCGCAGCGAATTCACCTGTTCAAGATTGTTCGCGGCGCGGTCGAGCGAAAAAACGTAAGCCTTCCCACCCATCTGCACGACGGACACATGTGGAACCTGTCCGCCCGGAGAAGACTTCGCCAGCGTCGAAAGCCCCTGCATCGCGGCGGTGCCGTCGTCCTGAGTGTCAACCACGCTGACAAGGGGCAAGCCGAGCTTGTGGAACGTGTCGATGGTTTGCTTTGCGGCTTCGTCGTGCTGCGCCTGTAGCTCATCCGGCAGCATTCGCAGATGCGCTTCGTCGGCTGTCGCTTGCGCGACGGCGGATGCGGCGCGGGCAGTGGCAAAGCGCACGTTCTGCGTGTTGATCTGGTTTCGGACAGCGGCAGCGCGGGCAGGCGCGAGCGGGTCAACTGCGCCGACAACCGCGCCCGGAATCCCGCCTTCCAGCAGTCCGACTGCGAGCGCACGAAGTCGCCCGGACAGGCCCGGTTTGAATTGTGGCGTCGGCTCTGACGGAGCGGGCATGTCGGGTGGTGTGTTAGAAGTCGGCGCGACGCTGGCGGCGTCTTGAGCCGTTGGCGTCGGCGGCGCGGCGTTCGGATCGCTCGGTTGCGGCGCATCCACGGGCGCGACGGCGGACACGTCGGGGGAATCGTTAGGATCAGGTTCAAACATGGTTTGTGTGGTGTTCCTTCATGGTTTGGGAGCGCGGGCGAGTCGCTGATTGTTGCGC
>JBOGLI010000493.1:0-2410 GCA_050746165.1 Terriglobales bacterium
CGTCTCTTCGGCGCTGTTCACGGTCTCCAACGTCGAATCCAGGGTGTAGGAGACGCGGTCATGAGACATAGAGTGCAAGGTCCTGAGCCAGCAATGTCCGCACGATTAATTTTGACACCGCATCCATGATAACGCGGCACGCGCCCGGAGCGGGCGAATTGAAAAGTGTGCCTGTCGGGGCGGGAAAAGTCAACGCGAGCGGCCCGTAATTTGCAGGATCATCTGTCCTTGAGGGGCCGCCACAGATGTCGCGTCACCGCGCACGATCTGCTCCGCCGATTGCGTCGTGTAGTCGAGCACGCGGCCGGGGAACACGCCCAAGGCCAGCGTGGCCGCAACACACACTGCCAGGGCAAAGGCTGGCGCCGCTGGAATAGCCGTGACCGGCACTTCGCCGCGCGGCTCGCGCATGTACATCATCACGATAATGCGCAGGTAATAATATGCCCCGATCGCGCTATTGAGCACCAGGATAATCGTCAGACCCACGAGGCCGGATTTGAGCGTGGAATTCAGCACGTAGAACTTGGCAAAGAATCCGCCCGTGATCGGAATGCCGATCAGCGACATCAGAAAGAACGTGAAGGTTGCGGCCAGTGCGGGCGACTTTCGTCCCAGGCCAGCATAGTCCTCGAGGGTTACGTACTTCTCGCCCTGGTTGGCGAAGTGACTGACCACGACAAATGCTCCCACGTTCATTGCGGCATAGGCGGCGGTGTAAAACATGGCCGGGGAGACGCCGAGGTCGGGCTTGGCGGCGAACGCGGCGAGCAAGTAGCCGGCGTGGGCGATTGAGGAATAGGCGAGCAGGCGCTTGACGTTGTCCTGCACCAGCGCGCCGATGTTGCCCAGCGTCATCGAGAGCGCGGCCGATACCAAGAGCAGCCAGAACCAGCCCGGGGCACGGGTTTCAACGAGAACGCGCAGCAGCACGGCAAACGCGGCGGCTTTGGGGCCTGTCGACATCAGGCCGACGATCGGAGCCGGCGCACCTTCGTAAACGTCGGGCGTCCAGATGTGAAATGGCGCGGATGCGACTTTGAATCCCAGGCCGACGAACATCAGCGCGACTGCAACGTAGGCCAGCAGCCCGCTGTTTCCGGCAAGCAGTGCTTCACGGATCACCGGAATGCTGGTCGATCCGGTAGCGCCGAACATCATGGCGACGCCGTAAAGAAAGAAGGCGGTGGCAAAAGAGCCGAGCAAGAAATATTTGAGCGACGATTCGCTGCTGGCCGCGTCGCGGCGTCGAAATCCCGCAAGCACATACGTGGAAATTGACGAAATTTCGAGCGCGATAAAGATGAGGACCAGTTCGATGGCCGACGACATCAGGCACATGCCCACGGTTCCGAAGAGAATCAGGCCGTAATATTCGCCGGCGCGAATGCGCTGCACGGCCATGTATTCATAGGAACTGAGAATGGAGACGGCCGCGATGGCTGTGATGAGCACATGAAAAAAGACGCTGAAGCTGTCAACCTCGACAACGCCGGAGAAGGCCGTGCCGGGATGCGCCGCCATGATAAACGCTGAGCCGAGCGCGGCGAGCGCGCCGATGAGCGCGATGATGCCCAGCGGTTTCTGGTTGCGCTCCGGATCGAGCAGCGGATCGATGACCATCACGATCATGCCGAAGATCGAGAGGACGAGTTCGGGCAAGATGCGCAGATAGTCGGCCAGCGGCGGCGTAGTGAAAGTCCCGGCGGCGAGAAGAGCAGGGAAGTGAGCAATCATCGTCGTGGTCATTGGCCCACCACCCTGGCGATCTGTTGTGCGTAGGGAGCGAGCGCCGCCTGCACGGCGGGATCAATGGCGTTCAGCCAGACCAGCGGAGCAACGCCCATGACCAGCGCCGCGACGGCGATGGGGGCGAGCGCCCACTTCTATCGCGTGTCGAGATCAGGCAGCCGGTTGTTCACATCGCGCGTGACCTTGCCGAAAAAGACGCGCTGGTACATCCAGAGCAGATAGCAGGCGCTCCAGATCACGCCAGTGGCGGCGAGAATGCCGTAGATCGGGCGAGACTGGAAGGCTCCGCTCAAGACCAGGAATTCTCCAATGAAACCGTTGAGCAGCGGCAGTCCGACCGAGGCCAGCACTGTAACCAGGAAGAACGTGGCGTATTTCGGCATGGGAGTCGCCAGGCCGCCGAACTCGACGATGTCATAGGTGTGGCGGCGCTCGTACAAAATGCCGGCCAGCATGAAGAGGCCTCCGGTAGCGACGCCGTGCGCAAGCATCACAAACATCGCGCCGTTCAACCCGGCCGTGGTGAAGCTGAAGATTCCGAGGACGACAAATCCCAGGTGGCTGATCGAGGAGTAGGCGATCAGCTTCTTCAGGTTCGGCTGCACCATGGCAACCAGAGCGCCGTAGATGATGCCGATCAGCGCGAGCACCATGATCC
>JBOGLI010000494.1:0-2388 GCA_050746165.1 Terriglobales bacterium
GCAGATGCAGAGCGCGGCTTTAGCTGAGGGTGTAGGAACCGGTGATTTTGATCTTCCCGGTGCCAGTGATCTTCTTCGTGATCTGCACGTCCCACTCGTCTTCTGAAATGACGATTCCGGTGAACGCGAAGGTCCAATTGGTTGCGGGGGAGTTGGCCGTGTTCATGAGCGGGAATACCAGCTTGAAATCGTGCGGCAGACCGTCAAACGCGTTGCGTAACTGCGTGGTTGCGCCCGGCACGAAGTTGAAGGTGACGTCCAACTCGCCCGACTTCTTGATCGTGGTGATCACTTCTTCCATGATCATGCCGTGCGTATCGGTGGGCGAGTCCTGATTGGTGGCATCGTCAGTTTCGACGGTGCTGGCCGACTTTTTGAGTGTCAAAACTTCGGCGATGGTGGCGAAGACTTCCGGTGACGCGCCGTCCCCGAGCTGCAACTTGGATTTGGCGCCGGCTGCTGCTTTGGTGCTCATAGTTGCTCCTTAAATGCGCCGTGGAACGGCGTTATTGATACACAACCTCAAAGTCGAGTGATCGGCGGTACTGCCGGCGCTCCGATTCATACTCATCGCGCTCGTCTTCGTAGGTGACGACGTTTACGTACGATCCGCCGATCTGCAGTTGCGCGAGTCCGTCGAGCGCGATTCGAAAGTTGTCGGCCAGCGATTTGCATATCGCGTAGTCCGACGTTCCGCCTTGGGCATAGACATCGACCTGCAGCCGCTGCGTAAACAGGTTGTCGGGCGTGCCGTCGAGCTGATGATCTGTCCGGCTGCTGATCAACTGATAGACCGCCGCGGGCATCGCGCAGCCTTCGTCGAGAATCTCCGGGTAGAACCTGGTCGCAATCAGCGCCTGGATCGCCTGAAGCGCTGCGATCCTGCCCGCATCAAGCGATGGGTCCGGCGTACCGGTGATGTAGGCAAACAGGTCGGCGATCATAGATTCATCGCGATGATCTGTGTCGTAAGCGAATAGACGAACGCATCGATGGCCGCCTGCGAAAGTTCATCGAAGACCGGTCGCAGCCAGGGATGCGCGGGCGTGCTCGAACCGCCGAACTCTTCGCGCAGTGCGCGCCGTGTGAGCGCGTGGCCGCGCGGTACATTTCTGTGTCCCTTTTCGACGAACAGACCGTAGAAGGCACTGGCCGTTGGACCGGTGACTAGCGCCGCGAAGTGCTCGCTCCCGATTTTCGATAGTGCCTCGGCCTCGCTCTTCGCCGAACCGCCACGGAGACGCAGGGCCGCGTCGGTGACAAACCACCGTCCGATATGCTTCTGCAGGTATCCGGGAGCGCGCGTTTTCCCGGCCTTGAGTTTCTTTGGGCCGCCGTCTTTCCGCACTGGAGCCTTCGAGCGCAGTCCACGACGGAATACTTCTACTCCAGCCTTGAGCGATGTGCGCACAATCCGCTTCTCGACTTCTTTGGGAAGCAGGTCGAGTTTCACGCCGAACTCTTTCAGGCCGACGATGTCGACTGAATTGTTTGCCATAAAAATGGGCGCCGGTTGTTTTTCCGGCGCCCCAACCCTCTTCAGGAGCCCTACGCGAGTACTTGGCTCGCGATTTACGCCTTCCACGCGCGGCAGCGGGCATTGCAACGGAGGTCGATAGGCTTGCGTCTTCCCGGCCCTTTTCGCCCACGCCGCATTTCGAAGCCTCTCCCCGAGCCGCTTCTGCTGCAGCCGGCTAACTCTCAGGCCGGATCGTCGACGTTCGCTCCAACTCGTATCCCGCGAGCTATGTCTTTACCGCATCCGGATACCGCGCGCCTCTAGCGCCTCTGCCGTTTCGGCAAAGCTTGTTTATCCGAACGCCTTCCACTCACGGGACGGATTACTTGGAGCTCTGGATTTGGTTCTTTTGCCTAACGATGCGTCAACGAGGGTGGAGACATACTCCTGTCGCGTATTGGACAGTATTAGGTTCGTTTCCACAGTGAGCGAACGCGCGCGGGCGTCGAAATAACGCGCCGTCGCGCGCAGCAGTTGCGCGCCACTTGCCGCCAGCACGCCGAAGAAAACTACCACCATCGCCAGTGCTAAATTCATATCCATCCTTCCGTTATTTACCCGACGTTCTCATCGCCCGAAGCGCCGATGCGTTCCTTGCACGTGATCACCACGTCATCCAGCTGGCGCTCGCCAGGGTTGACAGTGAGAATCTCCAGGATCTTGTTGTCCGGCGTGACGATTCTCTGCATCGGCGTCACGCCTGCCACATATCGAATGGTCACCTGATGGGTGACTTCCGGCGCATACTGTTGTCCGCTGAACTGCTCAGAGCCGCTTACCGATCGCACGCGCGCATAGACCTGCGCGAACGTTGACCAGATGTTCTGCGGCTGGCCGAAGCTATCCTGCGATGACGACCGCTGCTGAAT
>JBOGLI010000495.1:0-4817 GCA_050746165.1 Terriglobales bacterium
CCCTTAGATTGCTCGCCTGGAATTAGAGAAGCGGATCTATGGATCCGGTTGACCTTGGACGGGCGATACGCCCGGCGGAGACTTAAGCATGAAAACTCGCAAACTTGGCACGCTGAGCGTATCCGAAATCGGATACGGCACCATGAGCTTTGCCTCGACTTATGGATCTGCCCCGAGTCGGGCGGACGCGGTGCGCGTCATTCGTGGCGCGTATGAACTGGGAGTTACCTTCTTCGACACCGCCGAGATATATGGCCCGTTCACAAATGAGCAACTGGTAGGAGAGGCGCTCGCGCCCGTCCGCGAGAACGTGGTGATCGCAACGAAATTCGGCTTTAACGTTGATCTGGATACCGGCGAGAGGCGTCCCGGACTCAATAGCAAGCCCGAGCATATTCGTCAGGTGGTGGACGGATCGCTCAAGCGCCTCAAGGTCCAAACCATCGATCTTCTGTACCAGCACCGGGTCGATCCGAGCGTACCGATTGAAGATGTTGCCGGTGCGGTGAAGATGCTCATCGAGACAGGTAAGGTTCGGCACTTCGGGTTGTCGGAAGCCGCGGCTGACACCATTCGCCGAGCGCACTCGGTGCAGCCCGTAACCGCCATCCAAAGCGAATACTCGCTGTGGACTCGTGAGCCGGAGCCGCAGATCCTGCCGCAGTGTCAGGAATTGGGAATCGGTTTTGTCCCCTGGAGCCCCCTCGGTCAAGGATTCCTGACTGGCAAGATCGGGGTGGACACGCAATTCGACAGTTCGGATATGCGCAAGGGATTTCCGCGCTTCTCAGAGGAGGCGAGGGGGGCGAATCAGGCACTCGTTGATCTTCTGAGTCGCATCGCGGCGCGCAAAGATGCGACCCCCGCACAGATCGCACTAGCCTGGTTGCTCGCGCAGAGACCATGGATCGTGCCGATCCCTGGCACTCGCAAGCTCGAGAGGGTCAAGGAAAATCTCGGTGCCGCCAACATAGTGCTATTACGCGAGGATCTCGAGGAGATCGACGCCTCGGCAGCGCAAATCCCCGTTCAGGGCGCTCGGCTTCCGGAGTCGATCCTGCAGCTCTCCTACCGGTAACCCCCTCGGGCTAGCGCCGGCGCTCGCGGCTGTTCTTATCGATGATACCGATGATGAGGATGATGTAGGCCAGCAGACGGATGAGATACATGTACTGGCCCAGCTTCAAGGCGGGATCGACCGCGGCCAGCCCGATCCAACTCACGGCCATCACTGCGAACGCCAGCGAGAAGAAGGCGAACAGGCGCTCGCCGGTGAGTTTCCAGTATCGCAGGAAGAAGAGCCCCGCGATCAAGGTTGCCATTGTGAGCATTCCCCACAAGAATTGTCGCATACCGATTCCTAGCGGGATTCCCACACAAGTCCGTACAGAAGCACCAACATCGACATCAACGCCATGCCCGTCCGAAGGTAGAACAGATCGATATTGGGCATGAGAATGATATCGACGAACAAGATCACATTGTGCAGCGCCAGCCCCGAGAAGCACACGCTCGCCCAGAACAACAGGGGAGTCTGGCTCGCCCGATATCCATTGAAGAGCAGCACGGCACACACAATGCTCGTGACTGCGCAGAGGATGTAAACAGTTTCAGCCACCGCGGCTGCCCTTTCCTAAAATGAACGCGTCCGCAAATGCACGCAGCGCGCCAGCCCGGAGACGCTCAATGGCATTCCTGCTGAGGAGTTTGATGACCCGGATCGGCTGATTACGATACTCACGAGCGAGACATCCCACTGCCTCGTCCAGAATAGGACTATTAGGCGAGTAGACATATTTCGATTCAGGGTCACTACCCACGGTGCTGACCAACCCGCGGTTCGTCAATGAGCCGAGGGCGGCTGCCGCCAACGGCGAGCCAATACGCAGCCGCAAGGCCGATTCAACGGCCGTCAAGCCAGTCTCTCCTACGCCGTGAAGCAGCAGTAGAATCTCGAGCTCCTCATAAGACTCGATGCATTCAGTCAGAAGCGCGCGCACCGTTTCCGGAAGATCGTCTTCGCCCATCAAACGCTATCCTGGTATCGCGCACGAATGGGTGGGGCAGCGACCATCGCGTCATCCCCCTTTTATCTGAAAATGATAGTTCTTACATCAATGCTGTGCGTGGTGCAACTTGCGCAGTGCAAATCTCGAGGCCCGCAAGATGGTTGGGGGCGACTGTCCGGCGCGTCACTCCGGCAGCTTCATCTTTTGTAGCAGCGCGTTGAAGCGTGGATCAGGATACAGCGACCTCACGGAGGGGTCCGACTTGATGGACGAGAGGCCGCCATCCCGCTGCAAATAGGCCCGATCGAGCCACTCGAACGCCCGACCTCTCTCGCTACGCCACGCAAAGACGTCCGCGATCTGATACGCGGAATCCTGCGCGTACTTCGCCATCAACTCGTCCAGTGCCTGCTGCGATTCTTTTGCATGCTGAAGCGTGTGCTCGGCCATCGCGATCCCCATCAGGCGGAAGCCCGCATTGTCTATCTTGCGGAACGTCGCTAGCGCCTCCTCCCCCTTCGCCTGAAGCAAGCGGAGCGTGCCGAGATTATTGAGCGCATATACTGACGTCGGCTCTATTGCGATCGCTCTGCCTAGCGCGGCGTCCGCCGAGACGTAATCCCCAATGGCCGTATAGCAGCGCCCGAGGCTCTCCCAGGCGGAGCTCGAAAGCGGATCGAGGTCCGTGGCCTTCTTCTGTGCCGCGATCGCCTCCGGCAGTCGGCCCATCGCCGTTAACAGACGCGCATGTCGATACTGAACATCGCCGTTGCGGGGATCGAGGATGAGTGCCTTCTCAATATCTGCCTGCGCGCCGGACCAGTCCCAGAGCCAAGTCGCTCGTAGAACGCTGCGCGCCGAATAACCGTCGGAATCCGCAGGCGCGAGTTCGATCGCCTTGTCGACATCGCGTTCCGCGCGTTCGATTCCGTCTGCGTCTCCCGTATCTTCTGCGAACGAGGCTTCTGCGAGGGCCAATCCCGCGTACGCCGCCGCGTAGTTAGGATCGAGCGCGATGGCCTTGCCGTAGGCGGCGGAGGCGTGGCGATGGTTTTCGCGCCCGCCACGCCGATAAAGCTGTCCGCCCAGCAGATACTGGTTGTATGCCTCGGTGTTGGTCGTCGCGCGAGAGCCTGTTTCCTGCGCTGCCCCGGCAAGCTTCACCTTCAGCACGCCAACTACGGCTTTCGCGATATCGTCCTGAACAGCGAAAACGTCCCCATCCTCTCGATCGTATGACTGCGACCACAGCTGATAGCCGTTATCGGCACGGATTAGCTGCGCGGTGATGCGAAGTTGCTTACCCGCTTTGCGCACACTGCCTTCGAGCACGTGCGCCACCTTTAGTTGCCGCGCCATGTTCGCAATGGTCTCGTTCTTGCCCTTGAAATAGAAACTGGAAGTGCGCGCCGGAACGCGCAGTTCCGGTACCTGGCCGAGCAATTCGATCATTTCCTCGGTGAGTCCGTCGGAAAAATAGTCCTGCTCCTTGTCCGAGCTCATGTTGACAAACGGCAGCACGGCGATCGACTTCTCGGGGAGCGTATCTGGCGCTACAGCCACCGCATGCGCTGTGAGCCGTACCCGGTACACGGTTTCGCGGTAGAGCGAGTAGCCAACCGTCGCGACAATCGCTGCGAATGACAAAGCGCAAATGGAAACCACGGTCATATTGCGCTGCGCGAACTTTCGCAGTCGATACAGCAATCGGGCGGGTTGCGCGCGAACGGGCTCGCCTGCCCGGTAGCGCTGCAGATCCTCCAGCAGGGCCGCGACACTCGGATATCGCTCGATGGGGTCCTTGGCCAGGGCTTTGAGTGCAATCGCATCCAGATCGCCGCGAAGTTGTTGCGCCAACTGTTCCGGCATACCGGCGCGGGTTGCGACTGCTTCCGCCACAAGCCGGGTGCTGGGTCTTTTGACATCGACCGAATCGACAGCCTGTCCAAGCATGCCCATGGATGCGGCGCGCTTGAGTCGATAGGGGCGACTGCCCGCGAGGAGCTCATAGAGCACCACGCCAAGTGAATAGACATCGCTGCGAGGATCTACAGCATCGCCACGCAGGAGCTCGGGGCTGGCGTAGTCCGGCGTCAGTGCCCGGCCGTAGACGCTGGTGAGCGGGGTTTCCTCCGTCTCCGGCGCCTCTAGTAGCTTGGCGACGCCAAAATCCAGCAGCCGCACCTGCCCCGACTCGGTTACCAGAATGTTCGAGGGCTTGAGGTCGCGGTGAACGATCTGCTTCTCATGCGCGTATTGCACCGCCTCGAGGACCTGCAGAAAGAGCGCCAGGCGCTCGGCGAGCGTCATACGATGCGCCTCGCACCAGCTCGTCAGCGGGTCTCCGTTGACGTACTCCATCGCCAAGTAGGGCAGACCGTTGGGATCAATCCCGGCGTCGTAAAAGCGCGCGATCTGCGGATGCTCGAGGCCCGCGAGGATATCCCGCTCGCGGGCAAAGCGCTGTTTGAGGTCGCCCCTTAGCTGCATCAGCGTCGGAAGCTTCAGTGCCACTTCCCGTTTGAAGGCGCCGTCGGCGCGCCGAGCCAGCCACACCTCCGCCATCCCTCCGGCGCCGAGGAGTCGAATTAGCTCGTACGGGCCTACGTTCACACCGGCTTGTAAGCCGCTCGAGGCCGGGGCCTTCTCTGGGGGGTCGAACTTGGGCAGTCTCGAGAGAGCTTTCAGATCGGCATCCTGACGCTGCCCCGGCAACAGCGCTGCATGGAGCGCGGCGGCCAGATCCTCATGCTCGGGAGGAAGTCTCCCCAACCAGGCGTGCCGCCCAGTCTCATCCAGCGGCATGGC
>JBOGLI010000496.1:0-6649 GCA_050746165.1 Terriglobales bacterium
TCGGCGTACAGCCCCGTCCCGGCAAGAACACTTCCGATATCGAAAAGGCGATTTACGCCGAAGTCGAGAAGATCGCCAAGGAAGCGCCCTCGGCCGCGGAGATCGCCAAGGGTGTCGCCAGCGTGAAGACACGCCGCGCCAACCAGCTCCAGACCACGCTCAGCCGCGCCATGACCATTGGGCAGGACACCGTGTATTTCAACGATCCTGACCTGGTCAACACCATCGTCGCCAAGTACGCCGCCGTCACCCCTGCCGATGTGCAGCGCGTGGCCGCGCAGTACCTGGCCGAAACCAACCGCTCGGTGGTGCTCACCGTGCCCCGCAAGGCCGCTACCGCGGCCGGCGAATAAAGGAGCGCTGAGATGAAGATCCGCAAAATGAATTTCGCAATTGCCCTGTTCCTGGCGCTGGCCGTTTCCGCAACCGCCTTCGCCCAGGCTCCGGAACAGAACATGGAGTCGGTGCAGCGCAGCAAGATCGAGCGCCTCAACAAGGCGCCCGTCTCCAACGATGTCCTCAAAGTAAAGCTTCCGCAACCGTACAAGGCCACTCTGCCTAACGGCATGCGCGTGCTTATCCTCGAAGACCACCGCTTCCCCACCGTCAATGCCGAGGTCCTGATCAACGGCGCGGGCGCTCTGTACGACGCGGCGGGCAAGGAAGGCACCGCCGAAATGACTGCCTCGATGCTCCGCCAGGGCACCAAGACGCGTTCCGCCCGCGAACTCGCCGAACAGATCGAAGCGCTCGGCGCCATGGTGCAGGCGTCAACCCGTTCCGGCGATGTCGCTACCACCCTCCGCGCCTCCGGTCTGAGCGAGAACTTCGACCAGTGGTTCGCGCTCGCCACCGATGTCCTTCTCAACCCATCCTTTCCTGCCGGCGAACTCAATCAGTCCAAGCAGCGCCAGTCCTTCCAGCTTCGTCAGCAGCGCTCGCAGGCCACCTTCCTCGCCATGGAGCGATTCCAGAAAGCTGTGTACGGGAGTCATCCCGCGTCCATCGTCGGTCCCACCGTGGAACAGATCGAGGCGCTCACCCCCGAAACCCTCGCCGCTTGGCACTCCGAGCGTTACGTTCCGCAGAACGCCATTCTCGCCATCTCCGGCGACGTGAAGCCTTCCGAACTCATGCCCAAGCTCACCAAGTGGTTTGCCGACTGGAAGAAGACTTCGTTCAAGGCAGCACTGCCGGCGGAACCCACGCCCGCGACAGCTTCGAAGATCTTCCTCGTTGACCGGCCCGGCTCCGTGCAGACCAATCTCCTGCTCGGCAATCTGGCCATTGACCGCCGCAGTCCCGACTACATCGCAGCCACCCTCATGAACCACATCGTCGGTGGCGGCGCCGGCGCCCGTCTCTTCATGAACCTGCGCGAGGAACATGGCTACACCTACGGCGCTTACAGCCGCTTGTCCTCGGAGCAGTACGTTGGCACGTGGATCGCGAATAGCGAGGTCCGCACCGACGTCACCGACGGTGCCATGACGGAGTTCTTCAACGAGATCCACCGCATCGCCGAACAACCTGTTCCCGACGAGGAATTGGCGCGCGCCAAGCGGGCCATCGTCGCTCGTTTCGCTCTTTCACTCGAACGTCCGCAGCAGACGCTCGACTACGCCGTCACTTCAGAGATCTACGGTTTCCCTGCGAACTACTGGGACAACTACGCGGCTGAGGTGATGAAGGTCACTCCCGCCGACATCCAACGCGTGGCAAAGAGGTACGTCAACCCGTCCGCCATCCAGGTGGTTGCCGTGGGTGACGCTTCGAAGATCAAAACCTGGCTCGACAAGTATGGCGCCGTCGAAGTTTCGAACGCGGAAACTCCCGGCGGACAAGGAAAGTAATCCGCTTCCCTCCTCCACCCACCCCCACCTTCCGTTCAATTCGGCGGAGGGTGGGGTTTTCTTAATGAAGAATGAAGAAGTCAGAATGAAGAATTAAAACAACAATCAGCAGAGAGGTGCCAACGATATCGATTCTCTGGCAGGTTGGAAGCCGCGTACTTCTTCATTCTGACTTCTTCATTCTGACTTCTTCATTCTGAATTCTGAATTCTGAATTCTGAATTTTCCTTCTTCATTCTGCCTTCTTCATTTTTCATTTTCCTCATTCTTCATTCTGAATTCTGAATTCTTAATTCTTCAGCGTGAAGAACCACGCCACCGTCAGTCCGATGATGATCACCGTCGTCGCCCACGCCACGACGTTGAACAATCGGGAATTGGTGTAATTCCCCATCAGCTCGCGCTTGTTGATCAGCAACAGCATGAAGATCAGCACCGGCGGCAGCGCGATCCCGTTCAGCACCTGCGAGAAGACGATCACCTTCATGTAGGGAAACCGCGGCATCAGCGTCGCGCCCGCCCCGGCGACGATCAGGATGGTGTACAGCCAATAAAAAACCGGCGCCTCAGTGAACTTCTTCCCCACTCCCGACTCGAATCCCAGCCCTTCGCATACCGAGTAGGCGGTCGAGATCGGCAGGATGCTCGCCGCGAACAGCGAAGCGTTAAACAGCCCGAAGGCGAACAGGATGTATGCGTACTGGTGTGCCAGCGGGCGTAAGGCGACCGCGGCCTCGGCGGCGGTCTCGATATTGCGGTGCCCTGCCACGTACAGGGTTGCCGCGCAGGTCACTACGATGAACCACGCCACGACGTCGGTGAACAGGCATCCGGCGATGACGTCGATGCGCGACGCCTGGTACTGCTTTGCGCTCACGCCCTTCTCGACCACCGAGGCTTGCAGGTAGAACTGCATCCACGGAGCGATCGTGGTGCCGATCACGCCGATCACCATGTAGATATATCCGTGCTGGAACCAGTCGGAGCGGGCCGGCGGCTTCACCGTTTGCACCAGCGCGTTCACCCACGTCGGCCCCGCCAGCACTCCGGCGATGATGTAGCAGACGTAGAAGAAGGACGCGAGCAGAAAGACCTTTTCGACGCTCTTGTAGCTGCCCTTGACCACGATCAGCCACACGAAGACCGCCGCCAGCGGAACGCTGATGAACTTCGAAATGCTGAACAGTTCAAGGCTGGAGGCGATGCCGGCAAATTCGCTCAGGACGTTGCCGAAATTCACGAGCACCAGCGCCAGCATCATGAAAAACGTGATGCGGAACCCAAACTCCTCGCGGATCAGGTCGCTCAGGCCCTTGCCCGTCACCGCTCCCATGCGCGAGCACATTTCCTGGACCACTATCAGGGCGATCGTGGTCGGGATCATCGTCCACAGGAGTGTGTATCCGAACTGTGCGCCCGCTTGCGAATACGTGAGTATGCCGCCCGCGTCGTTATCGACGTTGGCGGTGATGATCCCCGGTCCAACCACGGCCGCAAACAGCAGCAGTTGTACTTTCCATCGCTTTAGGGTGCGCATCATCCATACCGGCGCTTCACAATCTTCAGCGTCAGCCAGAATAAATGGCCACCGCGAGTTCCGTCACGCGCAAATCATCACCCTTCCGTCGCGACTTGACTGAAAACGTATTCACAGCGCATTCACGAAGTTCTTGGTTCTTAGTTCTTGGTTGGCGAATTTCGCGCAAATCAGTCCAACTAAGAACTAGGAACTAAGAACTACCTTTCAGCTTTCAGTGCCTCCGTGTCGAATCGGTTCTGTACGGTGACACGTGGCTCCCTGTCTGCATCCAACTCCAGAAGGAGAGAAGCACGTGAAACAATCCCTCCGAGTCGTCTTCGCCATCGCCATCCTTACCGCCGCAGCCTGGGCGCAAAAAGCAGAGGTCGCCGTTACCCTCGGCGCCTATCACCCCGTCAACAACAGTTTCAGCAGCGGAAACGCCTTCGCCATCGAGGGCAACATCGCCGGCAAAATCGCATCCGTCCCGTTCTTCGCCTTGTATCTCGAAGTTCCGATCGCGGGCACGCTGCAGGACGTGCCGGTAAGCAGCACGGCTCTGACCACTGCCGGCTCGTATTCCTCTATCTTTGTCACGCCCGGCCTGCGCCTGAAATTCGCGCCCAGCCTCCCCATCTCTCCCTACGTCGCCGCCGGGGGTGGATTGGCTCATTTCAATCGCAGTGCCTCGCAGACGCCGTCCGGCGCCTCCAGCAGCATCAACAAGGGTGTGTTCGACATTGCCGGCGGCCTCGACGTGAAAATTGCCCCGTTTCTCAGCCTCCGTGGTGAGGTCCGCGACTTCTACTCCGGAAGCCCGGAACTCAGCCTGAACCAGGTCACCGGTACCTTCAGCCAACGCCAGCACAACATCCTCGGGACCGCGGGGCTCGTGCTCCGGTTCTGATTCAGTTTCAAGTTTCAGCTTCAGTAACTTGAAACCGAAACTGAAACTGAAACTGTTAAAATATGAGCAGTGACTCACCCCATCCGCCTCGTCGCCATCGACATCGACGGCACGCTTCTGAACAGCCAGTTCCAGATCTCCGATCGGAACCTGGCCACGCTCCGCCGCGCCCATGGCACCGGCATCGAGATCATCCTCGTCACCGGACGCCGGCATTCATTTGCCCTGCCGATTGCCGAATCCATCGGTTTCCCGCTTTGGCTGATCAGCTCCAACGGCGCGGTTACCAAATCCGCCGCCGGCGAATTCTTTCACAGCGATTTCCTTCCCGCCGTAACCGCCCGCAAGCTGCTCGCCTGGATGAACGACTTCCGCTCCAACGCCGTCATCACCTTCGACCGCGAGGACCGCGGTGCTCTTGTCATCGAGGGCCATGCCGGATTCCAAGGCTCGATCAGCCGCTGGATGGAAAAGAACGCCGATTTCATCGCCGAAATCGCACCCCTGGAAAACTCGTTAGTAAGCGATCCAATCCAGGCAATGTTCTGCGGTCCCGTTGCCCGAATGCGCGCCGCCGAGGCCCGTCTCGCCGCCAGCGCCATGGAACACGAAATCACCGTTCTCAAGACCGAATACGAGAAGCGCGACCTTTCCATCATCGACGTCCTCAACTACGGCTGCTCCAAGGGCCATGCGGTCGAGCGCTGGGCCAACCGCCGCGGAATTCGCCCCGAGCAGGTGATGGCCATCGGCGACAACTACAACGATGTCGAGATGCTCGAATTCGCCGGTACCCCGGTAATTATGGCAAACGCCTGCGCCGAGTTGCTGCGGGCCGGGTACAATGTCACTCGGTCGAATGATGAAAGCGGTGTAGCCGCCGCCATTGAGGAATTTGCGTTTCGCAGCGCCGAATCGGCAATTAGCGGTTGAATGACTCGCCTCGCCCAACTCGCAACCATCCTCCTGCTCGCCGCCTGGGTGTGTTTCGCTGCCGACAAACCGGCAGTCATTAACGTCGCGACCTTGCAGAATGGCTTTTCGATTCGTTTCGACCACCGCGAGCTTCGCGGCCCCGCCTCGCGCCTCTTCCTCGACGCGCAGGGCAACAGCTTTGTCGACGTTCGCACTGCCGACGTCGTCTCCTTCGATCAGGACCTCGTGCCTGCCGCGGGTGCCCCACACATCGCGCCGCGCAGCGTCTCGGATTTCCCTGAGCTTGGGCGCGATGTGTGGGCGCTCTCATCCGGGCCAAAACGCATGGATATTCCCGACGCCATTGCCGCTGCCAGCGACCGCCATGGCATCGATGCCGATTTGCTTTACAGCGTCATCCGCGCCGAGAGCGATTTCAACTCGCACGCCGTTTCACCCAAGGGCGCGCAGGGACTTATGCAGTTGATGCCGGCAACTGCCGCCAACCTTGGCGTTGCCAACGCGTTCGACACCGCCTCCAACGTCGATGCCGGCACCCGCTACCTGCGTGAACTGCTCGACCGCTATCATTACGATCTAGCCAAGGCCCTGGCTGCCTACAACGCCGGACCCGCTCGCGTCGACCAGTACCACGGCGTCCCGCCCTTCCACGAGACCCGCGTTTACGTCGCCCGCATCATTCGCGATTACAACCGGGCCGTTCTCAGTCGCCGCCAGACAGTCGCCACAAAACAGTCGTCGGTCGCCAGTAGCCGGTCGCCAGTCCTCAGTTCCGGTAACTGATTCATTTCCGTCCATAGCACGATCGTTCATTCCCGACGCTGCCTCTCGTCTTGTCTGGCGACTGGAGACCGGCGACTGCCGACTGTTCTATTTGACCGACTCCCTTCCGCTCAGTTAACGTGGCCGGTCGGCAATTACGCACTCCTAATCGGATGAATCGTAAGCGACTCATCATTACTGCAATCATCATCGCGGTACTCGCCGCCCTGGTGTATTGGCAGATTCGCACCTGGCGACGCTTCGACTGGGACAAATTCACCAGTGGTACCGAGGGTATCGACTGGTTTCGTGTCGGTTGGGCGGTTCTTCTGATCTATTTCGCCGACCTTCTGCGTGCCGTCCGTTGGAAAATCTTTCTTCGGGGCAGTGCACCCAAGGCCAACTGGCGCGGACTCATTGCTCCTCAGTATGTCGGCTTCGCAGGCCTGGCCCTGCTCGGCCGTCCCGGTGAATTCATCCGGCCCTACCTGATCGCCCGCCGCGAGAACCTCACCTTCTCCTCCCAAGTCGCGCTGTGGTTCATCGAGCGCGCCTTCGACACCGGCGCCGTCACCCTGATGCTCGCCGCCGACCTGTTTTTCGTCCCCTACATGCGCGACGACTACCCCGGATGGCGCCCCTTCGGTTATGGGCTCCTCGGTGTTTTCATTG
>JBOGLI010000497.1:0-1683 GCA_050746165.1 Terriglobales bacterium
GTTATATTCGCCGCCACCTTCATAGACATCGAAGCCGCGGGTGGTCCAGATGCGCTTGTCGCCGGGATCGAAACGAAGCATGACCTCGCCAAGACTGACCAGGTCCCAGCGGCAGTTGTCTTTGGAACGGATGGATAATGGCATGCGATGTGCTCCTATGCTACACACCCGGCAGCAGCGTCGCACCGGGACGATATCCGAGGTCCGCGGAAAGCATGTGGGCGGCGGCCACGACGGAGCGCGAGATGCCGGGGAGCTTGTCGGTTGTCATGCTGAATGCGAGCCCCGAGACACTGATCGCGGCGACGGGCCGGCCCGAATGAATAAGGACCGCGGCGCCCACACATCGTACCCCGTCCTCGTTCTCCTCGTCATCAATGGCGTAGCCCCGAGAGCGAACTTGCGCTAGCTCGGCGCGCAATTGCCGTTCCGTGGTAAGCGTGTGGCGGGTGCGCGGTTTCAGGCTCGTACGTCGGAGGATGCTCTCCACCTCGTCGGGCGGGAGTTGCGACAGGATTGCCTTCCCCAGCGAGGTGCAATACGCCGGCTGTCGCCGCCCTATGGTCGACGACATGCGAATACTCTTCTGCGGGTCGAGCTTGTCGACGTATAGTACCTCTCCGTTATCGAGAAGGCACAGGTGGACCGTCTCGCCAGTTTCCGCCAGTACACGGTTGAGATACGGCCGAGCGGGCTCACGCAGATCAGTGGCGGCGATAGCGGCCGATCCGAGCTCGAATAGTTTGAGCCCGAGACGGTAGCGCCCGTTTTCGGGATTCTTATGGACCAGCCGATGGTGTTCCAGCGCCATAACGATACGGTGGACTGTACTCTTATGCAGGCCGACATCGATTGATAGATCCGCCAGGGTACATTCGCCAGGCCGAGCGGCAAGCGCCTGCAAGACGCCGAGCGCGCGGTCGAGCACTTGTACGCGATAAATCGATGATTTCGGATCGTCCATCAGCGCACCGCCTGCGGGTCCCAGCCGTCCTGACCCCGAAGGAAGTTAGCGGCCGTGAATCGTTGCGCCTCGGCGGCGGTCAATTGATGAGAGTGAGGATCGCGGCCGCCGGGATTCGCGCCCGATCCAACGGATTTGTATTCGGCGTAATAGGAAGTCTCGAGCGCGGTGGTCTCACCTGGATGCCATTCGTGCCAACCGGCGGCCGGTACTGAGGCAGGTAGCGTGGTCTCGAGGAACACTACGGTGGAGTAGCGCCGCCAAGGACGGCCGAGATAAACATCGGTCGCCCCCGCGGCGGCTGTCACTTTGCAATGATCAAAAACGTAGCCGCTGTCCTGATCGGCATAGCGTTTACTCTGCGCGGTCAGGTAAACAGTTTTGTGCGGGATGGCGTGAATCTCGCAATCGTGAAAATAGGCCTTGGCGTCGCCGAAGATGAAATCGACGTGGCCCTCCACGTAACAATCTTCGAAGTACTGCCGCGCCGGAACGCAGGGGCCGGTGTCGGTCTCGCACGACTTCGCGGCGGCGAAAAGGGTGTCCTGCGCACCGATCACGCGGACATGGCGAAAGATCGCGCGATCGCCGCGAACGGCGAGGGCGACGGCCTGCGCACCGTCGGTGGCATTGGGATTCTTTTGGCTGAAGTCGTTTTCGAAGGTAATGCCGTCGGCGAGGAAGTCGTCGGCAAGGACGGCAAAGGTATAGCTCTTGAA